>NZ_LWEY01000079.1:0-742 GCF_001634935.1 Oleiphilus sp. HI0043
AAGGGGATGCTGATTTTCTGCCAATAGAGAGAGTTTGGCCATAAGGCTTGGAAGGCAACCCCTTTAATCCCACCCAGGTACAAGAAAAAGCAGATAAAGATACCGCTTAACCAGATATACATGACGTCTCTTAGGAATACGGCATTTACTGCTGAAATAAATAGCGCAAGAATTACGATCCCATAGAGAATGCCGAGCAGTAGCTTAACTTTATCTATTTCATGAAAGAAGGTGTCATTGGGCCATATTTGAAGGGGGACAAACATCGAACTAGAGGTATCGATGCGCATATAAAAAGTTTGGCTTTCGTTGGCTGGCGTGTTGTGTAAAAAAACGATATTTCGATAATCGATGTCTCGTTGCTCAAAGGGATAAGCATCACCTGCGATTTCTTTAGTATACTCGCCCTCACTATCTGGTATGAAGTATTCAATTGAATCAAGGATCGGGTAGCGAACCTCAAGGTACCAGCGTGTGGCTTCTGGGCTTATGTTATCGACTGAAAAGCGGAGCCAATATACTGAGTCAGTAAATCCTTTTGCAAGGCCATCGTTGGGAGCATTTTGCCATTTTAGACCATTATTATACTTTGAGTCCGCGGCCATAATATCTTCAAAAATAGAATGCCGTCTTTATCTTCGATGTATTGGGTGTAAATGCCTATATTTTCGGGTATTGACTCAGCGCTGAGCTTGTATCCGGGAAGTTGTTCAGAAAAAGCATAACGCCCTACAACGATGAG
>NZ_LWEY01000080.1:0-8828 GCF_001634935.1 Oleiphilus sp. HI0043
GTAGCCTTGGTAAAACCAGCCTGCCTAATTAAATGCGTAGAGACGGTGCGGTAGACAATGCCTAACACTTTACCCATCAGCTCTGGATGGCGAGCCAGCAGGAATCGTAACTGGAAGGGAAAGCTCAGCACCCACTGGCGTATGGGAACTTTGGGAAACACCTCATCCACCAAGAGCGCGGCACTCTCCGCCATCCGGCGGGCACCACAGCTGGGGCAGAACCCTCTGCGCTTGCAGCTAAATGCGACCAATCGTTCATGATGGCAATCCTCGCAGCGGACACGCAAAAAGCCATATTCCAGCCGACCACATTGGAGAAAATCTTCGAACTCTCTCTGAACGTAACGAGGCAAGCTTTGTCCCTGACCCTCCAACGAGGACTTAAAGACAGGATAATGTTCCTGAACCAATTGATAGAGGAGCGTCTTTTCGGGCTGATGGCGTTCATAGTATGGTGCTTGACTCGCCCAGACATTCCTTGCCGGTGACATGAGTATCCTCCTTGATACTGTTTATACATACAGCATATAGAAGAAGCTTCACTTAGCGAATATTGGCCGTAATTTTGTAAAAACAGTCCAACTGTTATGTCCGCTTTCGGGTCTTTTGTAATATAAAAATGCTAGTTAGGAAGGGCCAGATTAGATCTGAAGACAATTCTCAAGTTATGTCCGCTTATCTCACTTTCCAGAAGTAACCGATCAGATCAATATTGGCCAAAATATCCTTGTTTATCGATCAGTCATGAAGGTCCGTTTTGCGGACTTTCACGCCTTTGAGTGCTGTTTAACTATGCCGTGCACTGAACTCCAACCTTTGAGAAAGGGTTCGAGCCGATACACCTTTCTGATACTACTGACTTTGCGCAAGGTTCTGCGTCTCTCCAATTACTCTGTTCCGGCCTTGTTTCTTAGCTGCATACAAGGCTTGGTCAGCGCGCTCTACTAAGCCATCAATTGTGTCAGAGGTTTGCATACTCGCAACACCGACAGAAATGGTAATATTACCCAGGGTGACTTTTTTATCACTGCCCATAACCAGGTTTTTACTGGCGACCTTATCGCATAGCTGCTGGCCTACAACGAGTGCGCCTTCGTAGCGTGTGTTGGGTAATAGCGCCACGAATTCTTCACCTCCATAACGAGCGACGATATCGTCACCTTTGACACCCTTCTTTAGAACTGTTGCGATAAAGGTTAAAACTTTGTCGCCTACTGCGTGGCCGTGCGTATCATTAAACGATTTGAAGTGATCAATATCCATAAATAGGAGAGAGAAGGGCTTCAGTGTTTGTTCAAACTCATTTACTAGTGTTTTAATAGACTCATCAAATGCTCGTCGATTCGGGATGCCGGTGAGCTGGTCGGTAAACGCCGTTTCGTTCAGTTCTTCCAAGTTCCTTTTTAAAGTACTGACTTCCTCCTTCACAACGATTAAGGAGTTTTCCATTGATGTGTTGGCTTGTCTAACTTGGTCAGTTTCTTCAATAAGCTTGGCAACGAGCTGAGTGATGCTGTTGATATCGGGGTTTTTCTTTAGATCATTCTGGCTTTCTTCCAGTGCGGCTGAAAAAGCCTGGTTGCCCTCAAGGATTTTTTCCAGCTCTTGCAGCAGGTTGTCCACAAGCGTCTCTGTATCGCCTTGTATATGGCTCAGTTTATCCTGCGTTTGGTTTGCAATATAAGTTTCGTAGAGTGAGTTATTTAAGCTGTCTGTAAAGTTCGTTCCACTTTCTAGCAGGCTATCTATTTTCTTGCGTAGCTCGAGGTTCATTCCTTGAAAATACTCATACCAAACGAAGTAGTTTTCCGGGGTGATTGGGATTTCAAGGTCTTTCATTTGTGGGATAGTTTTCTTAAGGCAGTCAACAGCTTGTTTAAGCTTTTTTTGACGGCTTTCCCGCACAGGTATTTGTTGCTCTGTCATATTACTCGCTACTCCATTTAGCCTGGTAATATTTGTCTGTAACCTGAGTTCAAGCCTCTAGTTTGTGCAATAATCTAAGAATTATAAGACTTTTTCAATCATAAATCATTTCGTCTATCCAGTTGTCCGCCGGCCTAATTCAGTCATTTTAGTTGTTGATGGTAACGATAAAACCATTCTAGGTTTGGATATAAGCCCGATATTTCATAGTATTCGGTATTGCTGTCATTCTCATGAACCGCTGTTTCATAATAGGGAGATCAGATGTCTCAGAGCGCTGCTTTAGTCAAAGCACTGAAAAAATGTTTGAAAATTAACGATGTAAAATATGCAGATGTGGCTGATGCCCTCAATTTAAGTGAGGCGAGCGTGAAACGTTTGTTTTCTGAGGAAAGCTTTTCGCTAAAAAGGCTAGATCAAATTTGTGAATTTTTAGGTATTGAAATTAGTGATCTGGTGGAGATGGTGAGACAGTCTGATCAGATTCGAAGTTTGACGATTGAGCAAGAAAAAGAAATTATTGATGATCTTCCGCTTTTGATTGTCGCAAATAGTGCCTTAAATCGTTGGAGCTTTGAAGATATATTGTCTACCTATGATTTAACTGAGACCGCGTTAATCCAGCATCTTGCCAAATTAGATCGCCTAAAGTTGATCGAGTTGTTGCCTGGAAATCGCATAAAGTTATTAGTTGATAGAAACTTCAGTTGGCAAAAGAACGGCCCTATACAGCGGTTTTTCGAAGAAATTCTAGTGAATGAGTTCTTTAACTATAGGTTTGATGAGCCCAGTGACAAACGACAGTTTGTGGTGGGGATGCTCTCTAAAGCCTCTAACCTGATCTTTCAGAGAAAGTTGGATCAACTTGCAGAGGAATTTCATCGCTTACATGTAGAGGATGAAAAGTTGCCTGTTAAAGAGCGATTCGGTACTAGTGTTGTCACAGGTATGCGTCGATGGGAGCCTTTGGCTTTTGAGAAGATGCGCAGAAAAAAGGATCTGCGAAAGTTTTAGTATTGATGGGGTAGTTTGAGGTGTGGGCTGATCTATGAAAACCGAGTTCATAGATCAGCATTGGTTTCGTTTTTTAGGGTGTTTTATGAACGCTTTGATTGAAGCTTTCGTGATAACACCGCCGCGATGAGCAGCAATAACATCATCCAGGGGCTAGATGAGCCTCCACCAGAGCTCGGGTAAGCGCGGGTGTTGTTGAAAGCTGGTTGATGGGCATCTTTACGATGGTCTCTTACCGGCTGGCTTGCGCGTTGTTGTTTAGCCTGCAATTCTTTCTTTACGCGTTTGGCGTTATCTCTTGAAATGTTAAGCTGCTTGAATACCTCTTCTCTCACAACAATCATCGAAGTGTAGTCGGTGACTAAACCATATTGTTTGGCAATGTCGATGATGGCTTGTTTGGCATCTGCATCTTCGCCTAGATAGTCAATTTTATTCTGCAATGCTTCAATGCTCGCGAACGCCCATAACCTTTCTATCTCAGGGTTGAGTTCACTTTGTTTTGGGAAGTCAAAAGACGTTGTGTAGGTTTGTTGTTGGCCTGACATTTTGCCTTTGATTTCAACCGTTGCTTTACCATTTCCCCAGTAATGTCCGAACAAGATAAGCTGCTGACCTCGGTACACAGAACCGATACGGGCGGGTGTAAGGTTTTTAACCTTAACGCCGTCAATATCAACTTCGACATCATGAAAGGCTTCGTGAGTTAGTTTTTCGGTAGCGATCATTAGCTTGCCAACGATGTCATCACTATTGGATACACTCATTGCGAAGCCGTTAGAAATTTTTGTCATGCTATCGAGTAGTGGTCTATTAGCACTGTTGCCCATCACAAAGGTAAAGAGTCGTACATCATATTGTTCGAGTAAGCTTAGAAAGGATTTTTTCTCCGTGGTGCCGATATTAGCAACGCCATCGGTGACTAAGATGATGGCACTCGCGCGATCAGAATCGAGACCTTTGATGCCTTTTTTCAGGCCGTCGTATAAATTTGTGCCGCCATTAGGGGTCGTCGATTCAAGTGATTGTGTATATCTTGATACATTCTCGGCTGTCGCAGGGGTGTAACCTTGTGTGATCTCACTTGCATTGTTGTTAAATAGGATGATGCGAAAACGGTCATTTGGATTTAGCTTGGAAAGCCCTTTGTTAACGCCTTCGATAAGGCTGTGGTATTTTCCCTGCATTGAGCCTGAGTAGTCCAGTACAAAGATCCAATCTCGCCCCAAGTTGATTTTACTTAAGTCATCCCCCGGGGTGATGGTCATCATAAAGGTTCCTTTGTCTTTTCCGGGTTCTTTGTGTGTGACCATATCAATCGAGCCTGGCAGGCCTTGTTGATGTCTCCAGTAGACCACGATATCTTGATCGAGTTTAGTGATTGATTGCTTTGCTGTGATTGGGTTTGAGTCTTCTTCGTTTTGTGCGGCCTGCCCATTCATCATGGATATATGCCATGCCTGATTCGTGTTTGAGGTGACAATTGCCTGCGGATGTTTCGGAAGACGGACATCGTCAATAGGGTAAGAGGATCTTATATTCATCTTGAAGCTGAATGCTTCGGTTACCACTTCGTTGTAGCTCCAAAAGGCCAACTTTTCTTCATCGACGCCACCATCTTCAAGTGGGTAGACATAACTGCCAATGCCATGGTCTGAATGGACAGCTTGAATGTAGACTAATCGGATTTTGACATCTTGCTTTGGCAAAACCGGGTAAACGGCACTATCAAAAGATTTATACTCATCCTGTTCTGTTAAGGCGGTTTCTCTGCCTTGTGCTTTTTCTTGCTCATAAATCTCGCGAGCTTGTTTTTTCTCAAGCACCTCGCCAGTCACAGCTTTACCGTCTATCCAATAGGTGAACTCTCCTACCGCTGCTTTTTCTGGAATGGGGAAGGAGTAGATTGCTTCTAGCGTGGTGTCATTCGGGTTGAAAAATAATTGTGTTACTGAAGTAATGGCATAGCCATCCTCGATAGTGACATCTACATGGTGTTGTTTTATTTCCAACGCTGGTAGCTGACCGTTTGCGGGTGACATGAGTCCAGCGGCCTGCGACATCATGCTAAATGCGAATAATAGGGTAAAGCTTATCAATTCTAAGAAGTTTGGTTGTCTGTTCATAATGCTCTCCATTTGTTGGTTTGTGGCAACAAGCGAAAGCAAAACTAGATGGTGATGAACGGATACTCAATAAAAAACGACTAAGTCTAATAGCAAGAGCCTGAGGGTATTAGATAACGATACTTTTCCATATTTTTATACAAGGATTGTTTTGTTGTAGTCACTCAAAACTATTTATCACGCAAACGCAAAATGCGTCCACTGTCGGTGGAAAGGTAAATCCAGCCTTCAGGACTTTCGACAACTGCTCGAATGCGTTCGCCCAGGCTTTCAAGTAATCGTTCTTCAGCGATAGCCTGATACTGCTTGTTGAGCGATACTCGGTTTAGGTGTGTCATCTTTAGTGCACCTGAAAAGAGGTCCCCTTTCCATTCCTTGAAGGCTTTGCCTGAATAAACGATCAGACTCCCTGGCGCAATGGAGGGAACATAATATTTAACGGGTTGCTCCATGCCTTCTTTATGAGTGCTTTCACCCACAGAAATTGGCCCCCAGTATTCCTTGCCATAGGAAATGATGGGCCAGCCATAATTTTTGCCTGGTTTAATCAGGTTTATTTCGTCACCACCTCTTGGTCCATGCTCGATAGACCATAAAACAGACTTGTCGGGAGTAAAAGCTAAACCTTGTGGGTTTCGGTGCCCGTAAGACCATATTTCGGGTAGGGCGCGGGCTAGTTGAGTGAAAGGGTTATCTTTAGGAACCGTGCCGTCTAAATTTAATCGAATGATGCTTCCGGCATGATTGCTTAGGTTTTGCGCGTCTTCCCGTTTGCCTCGGTCACCGACGCTGAAAAATATGTGCCCCTGATTGTCAAAGGCAATACGGCTACCAAAGTGTCGGAAGGTATCGCTATCGCCTTTCGCTACGAATAGCTCACGCCAATGCCTTAGCTGCTGATTCTCTGTGAGTTGGGCGCTGGCAAGGGCTGTCGTTCCCTTTCCATCATGTCTTTTGCTATAACTAAGATAAATATTCTTTGATGAGCTGAATGTTGGGCTTATGGCAATATCAAGAAGGCCACCTTGGCCTTTGGCAAGCACGTTCTTAAGCCCTTGGATAGTTGTGAGCTGCTTTGTTTGAATATCCAAACTATAAAGCCGGCCACGTCGTTCGGTAATTAATAGAGTGTTGGCATCCAGAAAAGCCAGTCCCCAAGGAATATTTAAGCCTGAGTATAGTTCTTCCAAAATGAAGTGAATCTGGCCACTTTGCCCTTCAAGGATAGTGCGGGAAAAGCTTGGGCTGGCAAAGCTTATGAAGAACGCAAGACTAATACATGCAATGAAATTGTACATTTTAGGGAACTCCAATAGCTTCAGCATTCAATCAAGGCAAGTTTTAACCCCTTATCAGGCTCCAGTTCTTTTATTTCATCACTAAGCGCTAAAGGCGTGATAGATCTTACATCCTCTATCGTCTCTCGTATGTCGCGTTCAAATTCTGAAAAGGTTACTTGTTGATTGTTTAGGGCCGCTAAGATAACTCCGCCATCCTTTAAGTATTTGGTGCAGCGACGTAGTAGTTTCTGATAGTCAGGCCAGCCTCGAAAGGAGCCTTTATGAAAAGGCGGCGGGTCGAGAATGATTATGTCGAACTTTGACTGCTTGGCAATTTGGCTGTTTGACTTAAGAATGTTCTTTTTCCAAATCGATACTCTTTCATCCAGTAGATTATTTATCTGATGATTTAATTGTGCGGTTTTGGTGGCGCTACCGCACATATCAATATTAACTACTTTCTTTGCGCCACCTTTCAAAGCAAACAAAGAAAATACCGAGGTATAAGAAAAAAGGTTTAGAACACGTTTGTTTTCGGCGTGTTCAGCAAGCCAATGCCAGCCACTTCGCATGTCTGGAAACACGCCTGTGTTGCGGTTTTCGCCTAAACTAACCTTACACAAAAGATCCTTATCAAGTGCTGCATTAAACTCCAAAGGCAGTTCAGGCTTATTGCTAGTTCGTGTAAACAAAACCTCATTTTCCACATCGGGCCAAGGCCGGGATTGGAGCAATACGCTTTGAATAAACTCATGCTCTTCAAAGATCTCCTTAATGACGGAAAGCTCATTGTTGCTTAGCTCACCTTCATAGCATTGGACAAATAAAACGGGTGGATACCACTCAATATTGAGGTTCTCAAATGAGGGAAAAAACCGACCTCTGCCATGGAATACTCGGCAAACCTGTTCAGGCGATTGTCTAAGGTTTTCACCTAGTTCTTGCTTTAGGAGGTTCTGTACAGTAGTCATTGCAGAAATTTTGGTCCGGCTCAGTGATTGTTCAGGGGATTCTATAAAAGAAATGATGGTAGATCTATTTTTATGATTTTGGCCGCGAAAGAAGAGCAGTTAATTAAATCATAAAGAGAGAGTAAGAGAACCTATAAGGCGAATACCTTATAGGTTGTATGGAAAAAGAAGTCGTTAAGCAATACTGCGCCGCCTCATTAAACCTATGCCAAATAAACCAAACGCTAGTAGGGCAAACGTTGAGGGCTCAGATACGCTAATCACGCATTGATTGGGGTCGGTTTGTGGGTCACAGGAACCTATGCTGATTGAGAATACGTCATCGGGAAAAGCAAACTGCGTATTCTGGCCATCAGGACTTAGAAATATTGCTCTGTCCAAGTCGCTACCGGTCACATTGTACAGGTCGATAAATAAGTCTTCAGGGTCGAAGCCGATGATGACAAAGCCATCGGTACAGCAATTCACCCAATCCAAATCAATATTGATAGAGCTAGTTGTACCCAGTGCACTATTACCTCCTTCATTTGGGTCATCTAAGAATGCCAGTGCTGCGGGTGTAGAAAAGTCAATGCTGGCATTAAAAGAGCCGCCTCCACTTCCATTTGGTCTTTCAAGAATTACCCCAAAGCTCAATTCATTGGTAAGCGTATTCACATGAGAAAATATCTGCAAGGCGTCAGCTTCTAAGGGGATGGGGGTTGTGGTTCCAGGGTAAACCGGGTTCGCTGATGCTGCCCAAGGGCTACCATAGTTGTAGAAATCAGTGCCTGTTTCTGCACTGTCGAAAGTACCTAGCAAGAACTGAGAGCCATTAAAGTCAATATCCAATACTGCAGCCGAAGCAATTGAAGAAGACAAGGATAGAACGACAGCTGTACACAAATGCCAAATAATGTTTTTCATTGTCTGTTTCCTTCCTATTGTGTTGGTTTTATTGTGAGTTATTGATCAAAAAATACGCAGGAAATAGACCAGATTCTGTAACTTTAGTTATTACAGTAACTTGTCCGCAAGGCTATAAAGGTAGGTTTCAGAACGTGTAAAACTCTTCGACACTATTTGTCATAAAAGTTGGTAAAAAGTGGCTATTCATAATGAGGCTGGCCCGCTATTAAAATTTGAATTGGTTCACGTATTAACGAATCGAGTCGATTGGTAGAATATAGCGTTATATTTCTAAGTATTTGTAATTGCAGAATAAAATATTCAATTCTCAAGTGCTTTGTTTATTCCCCCTGCTTGGGGAGGGGGGAATGTTGAAATGGCTAGTTTAGAATGTGAGTGCTCAATTGCACCCTTATTTAGTCTAAGGTAGCTGTAAAACATTGTGTTCTTTGGGCTATAAAAATAAATATATTAAGATATCCAAGGGGATAACCATGCCGGGTTTAGTTAAGAAAACCATCACCGTGCTTGTGGCCGCATCCGCAAGCATTGCCAATGCTACGATTGACCTTTCAGGCTTACCGGGTGAATTTCCTCACCAAGAAGAAGTTTGTGCCAGTGAT
>NZ_LWEY01000081.1:0-581 GCF_001634935.1 Oleiphilus sp. HI0043
TATTGTCAGATCAACCTTGCCGCCAGATAACTGATGAACCAATTTTAAGTCTTCGAAAGAACGTGCACCGCCAGCGTAAGTGACTGGAATGGGGGAAATTTCTCCTAATAAAGAAACCAGGTCCTCATCAATTCCTGCTTGTAGCCCTTCAACATCGGCAGCATGTATTAAAAACTCATTGCAGTGCCCTGCCAACTCAGCGAGGGTATTCTTGGTAATCTGAGTACGGGTCACTGTTTGCCAACGATCCGTCGCAATATTCCAACCCGATTCGGTTTTTCGGCAACTCAGATCCATCACTAAACGCTCCGCTCCCGTCTCCGCTTTTATCTTTTCAATTCTGTCAGAAGATAGCTCCCCATCTTCGAAGAGGTAAGACGTGACGATCAAATGCGACGCACCTGCTTCCAAAAACTCGCTGGCATTTTCATGATTAACGCCCCCGCCAAATTGTAAACCTTGAGGCCAGGCCGATAGTGCCTTAAGTGCTTCGTCCTTATTTCCTGGGCCTAGTGCAATAACATGCCCACCTTGTAAGTTATGCTCCTTGTATAAGGAAGCATAGTAAGCCGCATCATAAG
>NZ_LWEY01000082.1:0-537 GCF_001634935.1 Oleiphilus sp. HI0043
CAATGAGCAAGCAGGTTAGTCAGTGTTTCACCGCTTAGTGTAATAATAAAGTCTGGCGCAAAGTCGTCAATGCTTTGTTGCAGTATGCTTTGATCATAGTCTGGTTTCGAGCGTTGGTATAGCGATATGCTATCTACTTGCGCACCTCGAGCAAGAAGTTGGCTTTGTAAAGCCTGGCGACCATGCTTACCCTTGAGGATGAGTATTTTTTCGTCTTGAACTGTTTTGAGGTCTTTGTTCTCTAATAGTTTTTCACTGCTCAGGTCTTGACCTGGCGATACGATATCCAGACTTGTCGAGTTTAAGGCTTCAGCGGTTTTGCGGCCAATGGCATACCATTTTTGTCCGACAGGTGCTTGTGGCCAATAGTGATCTATTTGTTCAAGGCCTAGATCAGCTGCGTGTTGGCTGACGACAATTACATGCTGGTATTGGTCTAAATCGAGGATGTGCTGTCGCTCGATCGCGCTAATCTCAAGCGCATCGATTTTTAGCATTGGCAGTTTTTTGCACTGGGCTCCTAAGGCTTCGAGAGCT
>NZ_LWEY01000083.1:0-483 GCF_001634935.1 Oleiphilus sp. HI0043
TTATCTCGCCTAGAAGCAGATAATATTTCTGTAAAGGCGACAAATCGCAGCATTACAACCATCCAGGCCTCTGGCCAGCCAGCACACTTTGTACAACAAGTAAGCGCCGATAGCCCGAACACTCATGGCTATGGCAGCTCTATTACTTATATTGCAAAAGACAACTTGTTACGTTTTTCCGGCCAAGCTAAGTTAGTACAACAAGACAACTCCTTTTCAGGTGAAGAAATAGAGTACGACATTGTACGAAGAGCTATACGCGCCAAGGGAGATCAGACCCAAGGGTCTCGAGTTAAAATTCATTACTACCCTAATGCCGAGACCGCATCGGAAAATACTGAAGTGCCACTAATAAAAGGTTCTCCAGAAAACGAAAACAAACTGCCACTCGAACCTGCTCCAAATGCCGAGTCCGGTGCCGAGCAAAAGCAATAGACCTGAGCAACAATGAAAACTTTAAAAGCAGAAAACCTAGCCAAGGCC
>NZ_LWEY01000084.1:0-660 GCF_001634935.1 Oleiphilus sp. HI0043
AAGGCTCCACCAATAAAGTTAAACCAGGACCATTCGTATTGAGATACCGTATAGGCACATGCAATCACCGCTGCCCAAAGCAAAGGAACGGTCAGGTACATCACTTTTTTGTAGTAAGGCTCTGATTTAAGCTCTTCGACCATTTTTTCGGTTGGATTCGCTTCATCATCACCAAAATAGCTATCTAGTGCCGCTATTCCGAAATACCAGAATACGATTGTTGTCCATAACCATAGGCCATTTCCTGTTGTAACCGCTAGATAACATGATCCGATAGGCGCTAAAGGTAAAATCAGCGAAATGATGTAAGCGTATTTTTTTAATGACATCCAGGTGGTGATTTCACCCTCGCTTTGAGAGCGCGGGACCGAAAGCATTGCTGCCGCTTCTTTAGACATGAGATTTTCTCCGTTATTGTTAGTAAAACAATCTTATCGGGAGACGCAGGCCAGGGTTATGGCCCTAGGTGTCATGTCACAGTCAATTCGTGTCGTTTTAGTGGAACGAAAGCATATTTCAAACAAAAAAAGGGTGCCATTTGGGCACCCTAAAAACCTGAATAAATATCAAAACATAGCTAACCGAAATCTATGGCAAAATCACGGGGCTCGTTTTGTTTGATGACTTTGTTTAAAGTCATTTAGGAAGCAGGTCTCAGCT
>NZ_LWEY01000085.1:0-1020 GCF_001634935.1 Oleiphilus sp. HI0043
GGTGAGCGTGCTCTTAAGGCAGGCGGTGCTAAGAACACTTCTAACCAGTTCTCTTAATCTGAGACTGGCTAGTTAAGCTTTTTTGATAATGTATTATTGAAAGATGCTTAATGTGTTTAGAAAAAGGCGACTCTAGAGTCGCCTTTTTTGTGGAGATTAAAAGAGGGCAGAGTCAGTGAGTCTAACCCCTTTTAATCTTTAGACTATAGTTTATAGGGTGCGCAATGCGCATCACTACGTATTTTGGTGCGCACCGCGCACCCTATAAAAAGGGCAACTTATCATGATTGACACTCCTTCCTATCTGCAAGATGCTAAAGACCTTCTCGGCAAAGATGGCTTCGCGAGCGGCGATGTGTGGTACCACGGTACTTCGTCTGCGCTGGTTACCTCTATTAATGGTGCGGGGCTTAAGCGTTCGGGTGATAAGGTTATGAATCAGGCTGCTAAGAAGACTATGGCAACGATTGGTAATAACTACACCGAGACACATGATCCGGTATTCCTAACACAGAGTAAGGAGCTTGCGTTTTATTGGGCTCAGCAGGCGGTTAGAAGTCGTAGTGTGCGAGTCGAGGGTGATGAGTCGCCAGTTGTTTACGAAGTTAAGCTGCCAGGTGATCTGCTTTCTAAAGTTAGGCCGGATGTTGGCGCTGCAAGTCTTTTGATGGTAAAGGAGGGAGAGCATTATATGGCGTTTTTGGCTGCACTTTATCAAGATAATGAGGCGGGCGCGTTAGATATAAACCTAATGAAAGCTGATCGTAATGAATATCTAAATAAGCTGGGTATGGCTTATATTGATCAAGATATATCACCTGGGTACGTAAAGCTTTTGTCTGAAGGGTAATACCTATAAAAACTTAAATTAATCGTGAAAACATAGTACAAATTCTCTCAGGAAGGCCTATAATTTAGTGTAAATAAAGCTGACACTATTCACTGAGTTTAGGCATTCCTTCGCATGGCAGTAAAAAAGATCCCTATATCCTTACTTAAGGTTGGTATGTATATTACCCA
>NZ_LWEY01000086.1:0-800 GCF_001634935.1 Oleiphilus sp. HI0043
AGAAACGGTGAACATCTTCGGTGGTGCATGTGCACAAGGCCACCCTGTTGGTTCAACAGGTTCACGTTTGTTGGTTACCTTGATCAACGCATTGAAAGTGAAAGACAAGTCTAAAGGTGTTGCTGCACTATGTATTGGTGGTGGTGAAGCAACCGCTATGGCGATTGAGTTGATCTAAGCTCAGCGTTCATACTAAGAACAGCGCTACAGCAGTACTAAAAAAGGGTCGCAAATATGCGGCCCTTTTTATTATTAATGGAATCAAAACTTTGAAGCTCGGTAAACGCCTAAAAAAACTCAATGAGATGTGCCTAAATAACTACGAGCACATCTGGGATTGCTGCTGCGACCACGGTTTATTGGGAATCAACCTGCTTGATCGGCAAGCCGCACCCACAATTCACTTTGTTGATATTGTTCCAGAGCTCATTGAAGCCTTGAACCTGAAGTTAGTTGAGCTCTTTCCGGCGACTCCTAACAACCAAACATCTTGGAAGACCTATTGCAGCGATGCCTCCCAGTTACCTTTAGACAAACATCAAGGCAAACATTTGGTCATTATTGCTGGTATAGGTGGTGACGAAACGATGAGCCTGATCAACCAGCTTCATCAGAAGTTTCAAAACCTTGATATCGATTATCTGCTCTGCCCTGTTTATCACCAATATGCACTTAGGCAGCACCTCATTAAGCTCGATTTTTCTCTGCTTGACGAACAACTGGTGAAAGAACGAAAGCAGTTTTATGAAATACTGCATGTTTCTTCGTGTAGTGGTTTAAAGAAGGAAATATCTCCGGCG
>NZ_LWEY01000087.1:0-771 GCF_001634935.1 Oleiphilus sp. HI0043
AGTTTACCTTTAGCTCATTACTTTTTGACTTACTCACTTGCTAGCTCCAAATAGGCTTGGTGTTGGCGAAGAACATTTTGTTTTAAGCTTGCTAAATCACGGTCATTACTGATCACATCATTTGCGCGCTCTAATTTATAATCTCTTGGGAGCTGCATATCAATAATTTTCTGAATTTGTTCAGTAGAATTTTGGTCTCTTTCACTTGCTCGTTGTAATTGGAGTTCAACAGGAACATCAATAAGTAATATTCGTGATACCAGTTCAGCTTGATCGGTCTCGAAAAGCAAAGGGGATACGAGGATTACATAAGGGCTGTCTGCACTGTTTAACTGCCTTTTGATTTCGCTTCGAATTATCGGGTGCAGTAAGCTTTCGAGCCATTGTTTTTGATCTTTCGATGAAAATATAATTTGGCGCAAGGCTGCTCTATCAAGCTCACCAGTATTGGTAAGTATATCGGTACCGAAGTGAGTAGCAATTTTGGAGAGTGCGGCAGTGCCAGGTTCAACAACTTCACGGGCGACAATATCGGCGTCAACAATACAGATACCCAATGCCTGGAATTCGTCTGACGCTGCAGTTTTTCCGCTGCCGATACCACCGGTTAAGCCAATAATAAGCTTCTGCTGTGCTTTGGAATTAGTATTCACTATGATGCTCACTATTCAGCGCTATGCTTGAAGGCTACCGAGCCAAAAGCGAACTAGCTCATCACCAAAAATCATATAGATCCAGCCAGCAATGGCTAGATAAGGCCCGAAAGGGATC
>NZ_LWEY01000088.1:0-1036 GCF_001634935.1 Oleiphilus sp. HI0043
TCAAACGGACTCCGTAACAGTCGCACCTTTTTTGTTCCAAAAAAGTCGCCACAGTTACTACGCCGTTTAGCCGGGCGTTGGTATGACTCCCCACGTCAAGCAAACTGCACAAATTCCTGCCGATAGCACGGCCAGAGTTTTTTCTTTTTTAGTCAACTTCTTTTGTTTAAGAAGCATTAGCGCATCAGATGAAGCAGATAATTTCGACGGTTATCATGCTGGTATTCGTGGGTTGCTCTTTTTTTAAAGAACCTATCCGACCTTACTTTTTACGTCGTGGTGTCTGTCTTCAGTCTATGCTCGTGGATCAATGCGATGAAGCTACATTGCCTACCTAACGCCGTCGGTGATTACACCACACTCGTTGCTTGACCCAATGCGCTAACGCTAAACTCATTAAGCTGGTACTCTTGATAAACGTGTTTTTGGGTCGACCTTAAGTCAAATGACTTCTCGTGATATCGACCAGATAAAGGCAATCATTTCACGGGCTATTGCGGTCACGACCACATTGTAATTTTGACCGCGCTTCATAAGCCTCTGATATCGTTTTCACAGCCTTAGTTGCGCTTGCCATGCTTGATCGATAATCTCCTTAGGTAGACCTTCCTGTCTTACCTGCATTTCTTTGGATATTCGTGCGCTATACCGATAGCTGTGCGCTCCCTCAATCAACAGTTTCTGACGCGTCCATTACCGCACTTTGTAATGCTGCCAAGTTTTCGTTTATCGCGACTAGAATGCTCACTCGGGGTGAGCCCGACATAGCTCATTAGCTTTCTAGGCGTATCAAATCGGCTTAGATCACCAAGCTCACACACTACGCCTGTTGCGATGAGGAGGCGTATTCCACGCATCGCTTGTATTGCTTTAACGACAGGATAGTAGCGCCACTTCTTAACTTGATGAGTGAGCTCGTTGTCGAGTCGTTTTAATCGCTTAGTGCGCTCATCAATAGTCTGAATCATTTCTTGTAAAACGATTTGCTGGCAAGGGTGCGGAAGCACCATTTCGGTTAGCCATCGCATATGTTTTA
>NZ_LWEY01000089.1:0-1157 GCF_001634935.1 Oleiphilus sp. HI0043
CACCAATCATGATAACGTCTGGTGCCTGCCTCAAGGTGTTCTTAAGGGCAATTTCAAAGGTTTCTGTGTCAATACCGACTTCACGCTGGGTGACAATACAGTTCTGGTGTTGATGGATATATTCAATAGGGTCTTCGATAGAAATAATATGACCTTTACTATTTCTATTTCGGTGCCCGATCATTGCTGCGAGAGAAGTTGACTTACCCGTGCCCGTTGCACCGACAAAAATAATCAGGCCACGTTTTGTCATTGCTAACTGATTGATGGTTGTAGGTAGACCCAAATCTTCAATGCGTGGAATGTTAGTTTCGATTCGACGCAGCACCATACCGCACAAGTTTCTTTGCATGAAGGCACTTACACGAAAGCGGCCAATGCCACGGGCACTGATAGCAAAGTTACATTCGCTTTTCTCAGTGAACTCGTCACGTTGTTTCTCTGACATGACATCAAATACAATCTCACGACATTGCTCGGGCGTGAGTGCGTGCTTGGTAACAGGGACGAGCTTGCCGTGGATTTTGATGCTCGGTGCGACACCAACAGTAATAAATAAGTCAGAGCCACCTTTTTCGACCATGACTTTTAAGAGTTTTTCAAAATCCATGTTACATATCCTGAATCATTTTATCTTTGTTCATAACGCGGCCTAAGTTAGAAATTCTCAGGGATCTTGGCTTTTTCTCTTGCTGTATCACGAGTGATAAAGCCCTTGCTTAGTAGGTTCTGCAAGCACTGGTCGAGTGTTTGCATACCGATTGAAGCGCCCGTTTGGATCGCACTGTACATCTGGGCGACCTTATCCTCACGAATCAGGTTACGAATTGCAGGGGAGCCGATCATAATTTCATGTGCAGCAACTCGGCCACCATTGGTCTTTTTCAACAAGGTCTGAGAAATAACAGCCTGTAAAGACTCGGAAAGCATTGATCGAACCATCGCTTTTTCTTCTGCAGGGAATACGTCGACGACACGGTCAATCGTTTTAGCTGCTGAGGTGGTGTGCAAGGTGCCAAATACCAAGTGACCCGTTTCTGCTGCGGTCAGTGCCAAACGGATGGTTTCAAGGTCACGAAGCTCACCAACCAGAATAATATCGGGGTCTTCACGAAGCGCTGAACGTAGCGCTTCGTTAAAGCCCAAGGTGTCCCGAT
>NZ_LWEY01000090.1:0-1103 GCF_001634935.1 Oleiphilus sp. HI0043
TATTGAAAATGCTGGCTTAGCTGTTGGCAAATTCAGCGGCACTAACAGTGGCGCCATTGGTCAAGCCGTTACAAACACCACATTTGTTACTGGAGATCTTGTTATAAATAGCGTCCCTGTAGGACCAACACTAGCCGCTTTTGACACAGCATCACCTTCTTCTACGAACCCAGAAACCAGCGCCATCGCAAAAGCGCATGCGATCAACCTAGTATCTGATCAGTCAGGTGTTACTGCAACCGTAAACTCTACGTTGGTTAATTCCACAGCAATCGCAGCTCCTGGTGTCGGTATTGGCGAGTCTGGAAGCTTCCTGTTAAACGGTGTTACCATTGAGATCTCGACAAGTGATACAAATACCGTTGCAGACAAACAAAACACCATTATTTCAGCCATAAACAACAAGGCCGGCCAAACAGGTATTCGAGCGGAAGCTTTAGGTTCAGAGTTCCGCTTGATTGCCGATGATGGAAGAAACATTGACGTTGGAGCTTTCACAGGTATCACTCCTGCCAACATCGGCCTAACAGCTAGCACCGAATATAGGGCATCAATTTCTCTGCAATCAGCTGGTAAGATCGAGCTAGACTCAATTACAGGCGACATTGAGAAAGCTGGCTTTGAAATCGGCACCTACGGCGCAGCCGAAAGTGGACAGCTAGTACAAGACATTGATATATCAACATCAGATGGCGCAATTTTAGCTTTGGCTGCTGTCGACAATGCACTGACAACGATAAACTTCCAACGTGCAAACCTCGGTGCGATTCAAAACCGATTTGAATCCACCATCACGAACCAAGCGATTGCAGCTGAAAACTTTACGGAAGCCAGCTCACGAATCAGAGACGCTGACTTCGCCGCAGAAACAGCTGAGCTGTCTAGATCACAGGTATTACAAAGTGCGGGTCTTTCGATCCTGTCTCAGGCGAATGGACAACCACAGCAGGTACTCCAACTGTTACAGGGTTAAACCTGACTTAAAAATATTAAAATAAAAACAGTACTACTATCTATTCTCCA
This sequence comes from Oleiphilus sp. HI0043, assembly GCF_001634935.1. Lineage (NCBI taxonomy): Bacteria > Pseudomonadati > Pseudomonadota > Gammaproteobacteria > Oceanospirillales > Oleiphilaceae > Oleiphilus > Oleiphilus sp. HI0043. Next base: position 1,024 of record NZ_LWEY01000090.1, read on the forward strand.
AGCCGGCCTAGCCGGCTTTTTTCTTGTATATCACCTAGAAAACCAATCTTTTCTGGCACGCTCTTCGCTTAGTACTAGAC
>NZ_LWEY01000091.1:0-883 GCF_001634935.1 Oleiphilus sp. HI0043
GAGTCTGCAACCTGCTTGCATCCACGTAGCTGACGCTTACGCTTTGGTGATTTTTTAGTCAAAATATGGCTAGTAAAGGATTGCTTGTGCTTGAATCCGTTAGCTGTTTTCTTAAAGCGTTTTGTAGCACCGCTTTTTGCTTTCATTTTAGGCATAATATCTCACTCCGCATTGGAAAAATTAACAAAAATAGCAACCGCGCTATTTTCTCTTTTTCGGGGCCAACACCATCATCATTTGCCGACCTTCCATTTTAGGTCGCTGCTCAACAGTTCCGTACTCTTCCAAGTCTGTTTCGACTCGTTCAAGTAGCTTCATGCCGATTTCCTGATGTGCCATTTCACGACCGCGGTAACGAATCGTCACCTTGGCCTTGTCCCCACCTTCAAGGAAACGTATCAGGTTGCGTAGTTTTACCTGATAATCCCCCTCTTCCGTCCCTGGTCGTAACTTAATTTCTTTAACTTGAGTCTGCTTCTGCTTTTTCTTCTGGGCAGCTTTCTGCTTCTTCTCTTCAAATACTTTTTTACCGTAATCCATGATTTTACACACAATCGGATCACTGTTGGCAATTTGAACCAAATCTAAACTTACTTGTGTGGCACGAGCCAGCGCGTCTTCTATCGGAACAATACCTAACTGCTCACCATCTTCTGCTATAAGACGAACTTCCGTTGCTTCGATATTCTCGTTGATCAACGCTTTTTTTGACTTGCCACTTTGGTTATTACGCTTAATGTCTATTTCTCCACATTAAAAATGCAAACATAGATGAGGTGCACATTTTATACTGCTTACTCACCAGAATTTGCGATACGACCTTTCTGTACAAAATCTTCTTTGAAGACCGCGAGAACATCTTCTAAAGGCATCACGCCAAGAT
>NZ_LWEY01000092.1:0-1057 GCF_001634935.1 Oleiphilus sp. HI0043
ATCTGGAATAGACTTGTTGAGTTTCCACGATTTCAGCGGCAAATAACCATTTAGGGCGCTTTTTGTTTACGCCAGACCCGGGAAATAAGTGGAAACGTCGATTTCGACACCCTTGATACTCGCGTTTTTCTTCATGTTTACCGATATTGCCAAGCAAGCCGCTCAATAAAGCCTTATGAATAGAGTCATAAGAAGCCTCGCTATCATTTTCCTTGATGCCGATGCTTTTTAAAACGAGTAATAGTTGTCTATGTATCTCGCGCCACTCCCTCATACGCACAGCGGATAGGAAGTTTTTCTGGCAAAAGCGCTTTAATTGATTATTGCTTAGCTCCTGGCGTTTATCTTCAAAGAATTCCCACAACCGCAAAAAAGAAAGGAAATCTGATTCAGGGTCTTTATATTCCGCATGAGCCTGGTCAGCTGCTTGCTGCTTATCTGCAGGGCGCTCACGAGGATCTTGTATGCTTAAGCCGCTAACAATAATCAGCACTTCTTTTACTGCGTTTAAGTCCTGAGCGCTAAGCAGCATGCGTCCTAAACGAGGGTCTGTGGGAAGCGTCGCAAGTTTCTTGCCCAACGCTGTTAAGCGGTTGTTTTCATCGACGGCCTGCAACTCAAATAGTAGTTTATAGCCATCATTTAAAAGACGAGAGTCAGGTGGATCAATAAACTGAAAGTCTTTCACTGCCCCGAGTCCGGAGTCGATCATTTTAAGAATAACAGCCGCTAGATTGGTGCGCTGTATTTCCGGATCGGTAAACTCAGGTCGTGAAATAAAGTCGTCTTCACTGTAAAGTCGATAACAAATACCTTCAGCAATCCGCCCACAACGACCCTTTCGTTGATTTGCACTCGCTTGGGAGATTGACTCGATAGGCAAACGCTGTAATTTTGAGCGATACGAATAGCGGGAAATCCGCACGGTACCGGGGTCAATTACATAGCGGATACCAGGCACTGTAATTGAGGTCTCAGCGACATTAGTAGAAAGGATGATTCGTCTGCCAGAGTGAGGTTGAAACACCCTGCTCTGGTCTTTGGTACTTAACCTGGC
>NZ_LWEY01000093.1:0-649 GCF_001634935.1 Oleiphilus sp. HI0043
CCCCATGAAAAGCCAGACGATATATATGGCTAATTATCGTAGACTTACTTAAACCTCTCGTTTTGGCGATCTCATTGGGTGACTGCCCTTGCTGATAGAGCGAAAAGGTCTCTCGATGCGTATCGCCTAGTTTCGCCATAGTAAAGTCACTACGCGCAGGTTTAGGCGGCAACTTTTTCCGCACAGGCCCATCAATAAGTAAGCGATCACTCTCATCAACCAATCTGGATATTAAGGCAACGAAGGGTTCACCATACTTCTCACACTTATGATCCCCCACACCGCTGACCGTCAAGAAGGCGGCTAAGTTCCCAGGCTTAAGCCGAGACATATCTTTTAAGCTTGCATCTGAAAAAACGGTATAGCCCTGAACTTTATCCTTCTGCGAAATTTCTTTTCTGAGCCCTTTTAATGCCTCAAACAAAAGATGCTCAGCCTCGCTAAGATCGGCGTGCTTGTTCACTTTTTTCTCAACCTGATTGATTTTTGAATCTACAGGCTCACATAGCTGAACTGTCTTATCTCCTTTCAAAACAGCCATCGATAAGTCCGTCAGATGCAGTGTACTGCCTTGAGAAAAGTCGAGTGATAGATAGCCGCGATCAATCAGCTGTGTAATGTAGTGAGACCAGTCTTTCCAGGCGATGTC
>NZ_LWEY01000094.1:0-840 GCF_001634935.1 Oleiphilus sp. HI0043
CAGTGAAAAGAATACCGAAATTATGTCCACGACGATAAATATAACTGTCGAATTGTAAGCGGCGAGATAAAAAGTTGTAGCTATGGACATAGAGGTTTGTGACTAAATTTATTGAATTCAAATTCATCAAAGTAACAGTCGTATCGGTGATCATGGAGCTGTAGATTTATCAGTTCCAACTCACCAGATATCACACTTCATTATTAAATCGATTTCTATTGGATCGCACCTGTAGCCGCGTCACTTCGCAGTAGGGTGAAAATATACCCGCGTAGCGTCGGCATTAATTGACATAAAAGGCAATCGAGTTGATATTTAAGGACGTCGTCCAATCCTCTCCAGTCGATCTCCTAAATTCACAGGACGGGCTCGAACTGTGTGTCCTACTTCTAAAACAGACAAGATTCGAACTCGATTTATCTGATTTCCGAAGATAACAAGAAGGTAGTGTGATTTTAAAAAAAGAATTTCGGGGATCAGCGGTCAATAGAGCCGTGACAGATACGCACTCACATGTTGCTTCTGCCGCTTTACAGGCCAATCTTTGGGAGCCAATGACGCCTTTAGACCCAGACCATCCACATAAGTGGCCAACATTTCAGCTTCTAACTGTACATCTAGATCCGGTCTGAGTTCACCGGCCGCCTGTGCTTTCTCGATGAAACCGGAAATACCGGCTACCCAGTCCTTTATCCAGTGTGTTTGAGTTTGCTGCAAAGCTTGAGAATCTCCGGCCCGCTGCCAAAAGTCTCGCCAGACACAGAATTCTTTTTGCACAGTTTCGTTGATGGGCAAAGTTTGCAGCAATAAGTTCTCCAAATCCTTCGGGTTGTCTTGTAT
>NZ_LWEY01000095.1:0-889 GCF_001634935.1 Oleiphilus sp. HI0043
CATGGAGCCTCAACCAGCTTATTCTACAAATCAATTCAGACAAGAGAGCCAAACAGACGCCCAACCAAGCAAGTTCTTGGCGGGTCAGTTTCCTCAGTCATCTTCCGGCAATCAGCCAACAGCTAACCAGAACAACGATGCTACCTTTAATGAAGAGCAAACTTCAGGGTTTGGTTCGTATAATGATGTACCTTATAACCTGCCTGCAGACTTTGATATCAACAATTTTTTGGCCGGCGCTCGTGAGCATTACCGTACCATCCAGCTAGCCTGGAATGAGAATGATCTAAGTAAAATTGAGGAGTACGTTAGCTCAGAGTTGTTTTCCCATTTAAAAGAAGAACGTGCAGCGCTTGAAGGTGAACAGCACACGAATGTGCTGTTTATTGATGCCCAGATCGTCAGAGCTGACCAATCAGCAGGCTTGGCAGAGCTAAGCATTCAGTTTAGTGGGCGCTATAGTGATGAAACCGAAGGAGTTGAAGAGGATATTACAGATCTTTGGCACTTAACCAGAGACACCCGCGATANCAATGCGCCTTGGTTAATCGTAGGAATCGAAAACTAAGCTATAGTTTCTAACAACTTCCTGACCATAAAAGCAGCTTACATACAACTGCCATAGGATCTTTATGTTTAGAATTTTAGTGCTGATCGTATTTTTAATTTCATGCCTGGTGGCGTTTATAAAGGCTGATAAATGGCCACGATGGAAACAACTTACAGTTATTTTCATCCCGACGATTATGCTATTCTGCTTTGCTTTAGTGCTTGAAACTTTAAACTGACCCTTTGGTTTTTCATTAAATATAATACGCTTATAAAGGTAGAAAGTGAGCCTGTTTTTATACTGCAGCGAGAAAGGCTTAACGTGGTTGCGAGAAGGGAA
>NZ_LWEY01000096.1:0-723 GCF_001634935.1 Oleiphilus sp. HI0043
AAGATAGATTATCCCTAAACCTAGTAAATTCGCCACCGACTGACGCATTGCTTGGCTATTTAAACAAAGCTGCCTCATAGAGCCAAGGAAATTTAGCAATTTATTTGTACTTAATTCTCATCTTCATCAAATTGCTTTGCAATTACAAATTGGACATAATCACTTGCTTGCAATACCTGGCGATATCTTCACTAATAGGTATACTAAGGCCCTTCATTACACCCCTAGAAAAAACATTGATTAGATACTAACCTATGCTTCTATTTTCTTTAGCAATTATCCTCGGGCTTATTGTTCTTATTTGGAGTGCTGACCGATTCGTCAGTGGCGCCGTCGCTACAGCGCTCAACCTTGGCATGACACCGATGATGATCGGCTTAACAGTTGTTGCCTTCGGCACCTCAGCTCCCGAATTAATTGTTTCAGGTACTGCAGCACTAGACAATGCAAGTCACCTTGCGGTAGGAAATGCGATCGGTTCGAATATCGCAAACATTGCCCTAGTACTTGGCGCAACAGCACTGGTCTCGGCCATCCCCCTTAAAAAGGCAATTCTGAAGGTTGAGTTCCCGGTACTCATGGTCGCGACTTTCTTGGCCACCCTATTACTCAGTGACGGCATGCTGGATGCACTCGACGGTGTTGCACTATCTATAATTTTGTTTATTTCACTCATTGCTCTCGCCAAACTTCAAAACGCACCCGCGGGAGAAATCGATGAAA
>NZ_LWEY01000097.1:0-799 GCF_001634935.1 Oleiphilus sp. HI0043
TGCTAGCAAAGTGATTGGTGCTTTAAGTACAGAATTTGTAGATTCAACCCCGCCAAACTGTATAACACCACCTACAGCCCAAGCATTTGTTAATTTTGCCGAAGTCACTTGGGAAAGCAGTGAGCTAGCAGTAATAAGCCTTAACTACAGGGAAAAAGGAGCAAGTACTTGGAGTCAGCAGGCGAATTCAGAATTAAGAGAGACGGGACTAGAATTACTGAACGGGCTATTACCTGACACCAATTATGAGTATCAAATAAGTTTGACTGATGCTGTAGGTAATAGTGCTGATTGCGCTATAGCGGAGTTTAACTCTGGAACTGAAGCTAGTGCACCTGAGCTCCCTGCCCCCTTATTTACAATTCAGCCTTTCGTTAGTGATGTTAGCGCGTCTAGCGCAATCGTCAACTGGTCAACAGAAAAGGCATCAACAGGTCAAGTTCGTTATGGCCTCACGTCTGACGAAATGAACCAGCTTGAATCCGATTTCAACTTTACCGCCGCTCACGCTATCGCGCTTAATAACTTGCAAGCAGAAACAACTTACTTTCTTCAGGTAGATGCTTTCAATTCTGAAGGTGAGCAAAGTATTAGTGAGACGATAAGTTTTACAACGGAGTCAAACCCAACAACCGAGCTAATACCGCCGAAAATTATTTCGGGTCCATTCGTAAAAAACATAAGTGACGTATCTGCAGTCGTAGAGTGGGTGACGGATAAGGAATCCGATAGCACGGTCGTAATTAGCGGAGGTGATACATTTTCCCGCCAAGATCTAACGACTAATCATTCTGTAGTA
>NZ_LWEY01000098.1:0-742 GCF_001634935.1 Oleiphilus sp. HI0043
AAGCCCAGAAGACAATGAAGTTTTGTTTGAGTCAATCGCGCAAGATTTGATTCAAACCGGCTGCTCTATCAATGAAGGGGCGATCCCTCAGGCTTTGGCTGATGCTTTGGCGCAGGAAGTAAAAGGCTTAGCTTCAGAGAAATTCAAGAAAGCCGGAATAGGGCGTGAGCAAGACTTTGTGAGGAACGAGACGGTTCGCTCTGATGAAATCGCTTGGATCTCAGAAGAGACGGAGGCGGGTAAGGCTTGGCTTGAATGGGCGTCTCAATTGCAGTCTTATATGAACAGGCGCTTATACTTAGGCTTGTTTTCGTTCGAAAGTCATTTTGCGCATTACAGTGCGGGTGATTTTTATCAGCGCCACTTGGATGCCTTTAAGGGGCAGTCAAATCGAACACTCACTTTGGTCGCCTATTTTAATAAAGACTGGACGCAAGAGGATGGCGGTGAGTTAGTTGTATACAAGGATCAGGATGATCAAGAAGGGCAAAAAGTGCTTCCTAGCTTCGCGACACTGGTGGTCTTTCTTAGTGAAGAGTTTCCGCATGAAGTGCTGCCAGCTAAAAAGGATCGCTACTCGATTGCGGGTTGGTTTCGGGTGAATACTTCTTCGGCGGACCGGGTTGACCCGCCGGAGTAAAACGAAATGAGAGAAAAGTAAAGAAAGGGGACGGAGGGATTATTAATTGACCAGCAGACAAACTTCTCCGTAAACCCAAACTCTGATACTTTCAATGATTCT
>NZ_LWEY01000099.1:0-678 GCF_001634935.1 Oleiphilus sp. HI0043
CCATTTCAATTTTTGAAAAAAAATATCGCCGTTTGTTAAGCAGCTTCGCTCATTCATTAGACTCAGGTAAGTATTGCCGTTATATTCGCCGCCTTGGAAGCCTTACTTGAAATTCAGGCCATGGAACAGTAAGGCGACCAAGAACTTTCATACCTCATTCGTTATGGATAATAAATATGTACAAGCTAAAGCTAGCGGTCGCCTTTGCCTCTCTATTTATCTCATTGTTCTCGGGAGTTTCCTATTCGGCCCCGGGTGACCCTGGCAATATTCTAACGACACTAAGCATTAACAACATCAGTGGTGATGGTCGCACCCCTTCCACCCCCCACGGCGTCACCATGCATGACGGCTACCTTTGGGTCGTCGATTTTGGCACCGACAGAATCTACAGGGTCTATCCAGAAGATGTCTATGACGAAGAAGGAGCGCTTCAATTTTCTGCCGGTGATAGTGATTTAAACCTTCCCCTTACAGACACAGATAATCCGCCAATTAACAGTGACGGAAACCCCATCCCTACTTGCGGTGCAACACCGGCCGGTCAATACTGTGGCGGTGGCGGTTTAACCTTTGCCGAGAATTATCTTTGGAATGCCAGCCCTATTACAGACAACATTATAAAAATCGACCCTGTTGATGGAGATAACCTCGAATCCGAAAATGCACTATCAGAGC
>NZ_LWEY01000100.1:0-1361 GCF_001634935.1 Oleiphilus sp. HI0043
TACCGAATATATACCTATCTTAGCCTAAGCAATGTATTTTAATTGTACTAAATCTGATTTTTTTGGAAAAAAAAGCTACAATACGCGCCCTCTGGAAGTTTATCGAAGTTGACCGTTTTTACTATTTTTTGTTCAGGTGGCATCAAAATACCTGACTAAATTACTTGGTTATTATATAATTCGCTAAATTCTATGACACCAGCTTGATAAAAAACCTGTTTTATCAAACGGATATATCTTATTTTTGGGAGAGCTTAAAAGCATGTCTGACTCCGATAAGGCCGTAAAAGACCTGATTAAACGAGAGTATGAGCATGGGTTTGTGACCGATATTGAGTCAGAAACCTTTGAACCCGGATTAAACGAGGATGTCATTCGTCGTATTTCGGCAAAAAAGAATGAGCCTGAGTGGTTACTAGAGTGGCGTTTGAAAGCTTATCAAAGCTGGCTGGATATGGAACAACCCGAATGGCAGCAGGTAAACTTCCCGGAAATCGACTTTAACGACATCGCTTATTTTTCCGCTCCCAAAAACCCGGACGATGCGCCGCAAAGTTTGGATGAAGTCGACCCTAAACTGCTCGAAACTTACGAGAAACTGGGCATACCATTACATGAGCGTGCTCGTTTGGCAGGTGTTGCAGTTGATGCTGTTTTCGACAGTGTCTCTATCGGTACTACCTTCAAAGAGAAGCTTACGGAAGCTGGCGTTATCTTCTGCCCTATTTCTGAAGCAGTTCACGAATACCCCGAGCTAGTCAAAAAGTATTTAGGAAGTGTTGTCCCCCAACGTGACAATTATTACTCGGCACTTAACTCTGCCGTATTCAGTGACGGCTCCTTTGTATATATCCCGAAAGGCGTTCGCTGCCCACTTGAACTATCCACTTATTTCCGTATCAATGAAGCAAACACCGGGCAGTTCGAACGAACATTGATCGTTGCCGATGAAGGCAGCCATGTCAGCTATCTTGAAGGCTGTACCGCACCGATGCGTGACGAGAACCAGCTTCATGCAGCCGTTGTGGAACTCGTCATTCTTGATGACGCCGAGATCAAATACTCAACGGTTCAAAACTGGTACCCAGGTGATGAAAATGGTCAGGGTGGTATCTACAACTTTGTGACCAAGCGCGCGTCTTGTATCGGTAAAAACTCCAAGGTTAGCTGGACTCAGGTTGAGACCGGCTCAGCAATTACCTGGAAGTATCCAAGCTGTATTTTGCGAGGTGATAACAGTGTTGGTGAATTCTACTCTGTGGCACTGACCAATAACTTCCAGCAAGCTGACACCGGAACAAAAATGATTCACTTGGGTAAAAACACCTCAAGCACTATCATTTCTAAAGGTATTTCAGCCG
>NZ_LWEY01000101.1:0-699 GCF_001634935.1 Oleiphilus sp. HI0043
GGTAATTCAGCTCGCTCACAAATGGCTGAAGCCCTACTCAATTACCATCACGGTAATCGATTCGAAGCGTTTAGTGCTGGCACAAACCCTGAAACAGTTCACCCGCTAACCTTGGCAGCTCTTAAAACTCACGGTATCGAAAACATTCATCAATCAAAGCATATTGACGAACTCGCCGGGCAACATTTTGATTACGTAGTTACCCTTTGTGACAGGGCGACTCAAGAATGTAAATCACTCGGTGCAAAAGAGAAGAAATTAGAATGGAGCTTCAGTGACCCTAAGGTATCTAAGGGTGATGACCTAAGCGACATCGAACGTTTTCATATGAGCTTAACTGAAATAAATCGTCGAATTAATAGCTTTGCTGCAATCGAAAGTAATCAAGCAATACTTGATGCTCAACATTCAAACGAGCTATCGCCATTACAATTATTCAAGAGTCTGAGCGATGAGCTGAGGCTTAAATGCCTAATGCTGATTCAATATGAAGGTGAGCTATGCGTCTGTGAACTGATGGCAGCATTGGAGTATGAGCAACCTAAAGTTTCCCGGCACCTGGCACTACTCAAAAAAGCAGGCATTCTGACAGACCGGCGCATGGGGCAATGGGTATTTTATAGGATAAACCCTAGTCTACCATCTTGGGCTAAGTCAGTTTTAGCACAAACATGCGACGCCAATATTTCAGAATTCAGT
>NZ_LWEY01000102.1:0-42128 GCF_001634935.1 Oleiphilus sp. HI0043
TATGGTTTTCTATTGTCACCAATAAAGGCCCTTTAGGGTCTTGAACATGCTTGGCCTTTAAGTATTTTTCCGGTGTTTGCTTAATTTCGATTAGGGCCAGTTTTAGTTTTGCCTGTTGACCTATATCGCCTTGCGCCTGGGCTGCTTGTGCATAGTACTTAAGTGCTTGTTCCTGATTCTGAGACTCGCTGTATAGCTCTCCTAATTGTAGGGCAGCAATACTTGTTGGTAGTAAACGCATGCTATAGCGATAATCATCAATGGCATAGCTAGATTGGCCTAGAGCGGCATAGCTTTGAGCACGCTTTAAGTAATAAGAAAATTGATTTGGGTTGAGCTCTGTGGCGCGCATATGGGCCGCAAGTGCAGAATCTTTATTTCCCTTAGCGGCCAATGCATCGCCTTTTATGGCGCTAAATAGTGCTTCTTTAGGTTCTATATTACTTGCTTTAGAAATAAGGCTAAGCGCCAGGTCGTAATCTTTTTGTGCCAGGGCGGCATTCGCCTGGTCTGCCAGGTCGTAAGCTTCTTGTTTACTCTTGAGGTAGGCGATGGCTTGTTGATACGCCTCTTTACCCGAGAAGGCGTCTTTGACAGGGTTTGAGGCAGCGTATTTGATATTTGCTTCTACCCGTTCTTGAGAGGGCGGGTGTGAAGCAAATAAACCGTCAAGCCATGAACTTTTTTGCTGCTTTGATAGTGAGACAAAAACCTTTTGAAGTTCAACAGCGCCCTGCAGGTTGTAGCCAGCCTTAGCCATATATTTCATGCCGTAGTGGTCTGATTCCAGCTCGTGGTCGCGTCCATATTTGGCAGTGGTTAACCTTGCCCCTAAGTTCGCACCGCCAATAATTAAGTCTCGATAGTCATTATTCGCCAAGCCTAAACCCAGGCCCGCCATGCCGACTTGAACCAGTAAATTATCACGCTGACGCTGGGCGCCGTGTCTGGCAGCAGCGTGAACAATTTCATGACTAAGCACTGCAGCTAGTTGAGCTTCACTTTCCAGCTTTAAGAGCAGGCCACGATTAATAGCAATCTTGCCTGATGGCAGGGCCCAAGCATTAGGGACTGAGTTATTGAGAACGACAAACTCATAGGGAAGTTTTGGGACATCACTAAGGGCGGCGAGCCTCATACCAACCGTGCTGACATATTCACTAAGCTTCGGATCAAGGTTGTAGGCGCCACCTTGTGATTGCTGTGCTGGTTGGTATTGTTGCTGGCCTATTTTAACGTCTTCAGAAAAAGAGCTGAACATTAGCTGCTTTTCTCCGGTTACCGGGTTTACAGAGCAAGCGCTACAGAGCAAGGTTAGGCAGAGTAGAAGATAAGTAAAAATGGGGCGCATAAGACAATACCGGGTTCTAGTTAACAGTAAGTCAATTTTGCGCTAATGGATTCACTCTTTTCAATAGCAAATGAGTAATTACTATTGTTATAAATAGGATGCTAGGTGGAAATCTCCTGATTAATTACATTTCTTAAAAAGTGTGACATTGGTTATACTTCGGCGCTTCAAATATGTTAGCTGATAAGGAGCTGACATTTTATGCTTAACTAGAATAAGCGTTCCCAGCTAAATTATGTAACGCTGATTGTGAGAGAATGAATGAGAGACGAAACCATGTTGTTTACCCAAGTCGAAAGCTTTGTAAGCGTATTGGCTCAGTGCCAGGAGTTGGGTATTAAGGTTGTTTCTGCAAGAGAAAACGAGCTGATACTAGAATTGCCTTACAGCGAGAAGATTATCGGTAACCCAGATTCAGGGGTTATTCATGGTGGTGCGATTACCACCTTGATGGATACGACCGCAGGTGCCGGTGTGCTATGTGCAATGCCGGAGTTTGAACTCTGCCCAACACTAGATTTGCGTGTTGACTATATGCGCCAGGCAAAACCGGGGCAGTCAGTATTCGCGAGAGCAAGCTGCTACCGTTCAACCAACAATATCTTGTTTATGAAGTGTGAGGCTTATCAGATTGACCGGACTGTGGCGCATTGTGTCGCAACCTTTATGCGTATGGGCGAGAAGGGCATTCCTTCCTTAGATGTGATGACGAAAGATATTCCTGTTTATCAATCAAAGAATATTGGCAAGGTTTCTCTGCCCGAAGATTTTAAAGATTCGGTGATACAAGCGCGCGACAAGAGCGACTACAAGATACTGACCTCAGCTATTCCTTATGCGCAATTGATTGGCATTGAATGCCTGGATGATAGAGGAGAGCTAACCTTTAAGTTAAATCAGAAGGAAGGCAATATTGGTAATCCTATTCTTCCCGCAATTCATGGTGGTGTCATTGGTGGCTTTATGGAATTGTCTAGTGCTATGTATTTGCTGGTATCTCAGTCGACTTTGAAATTTCCCAAAATTATTGATTTTTCATTAGATTACTTACGTGCCGGTGCAAACCAGGATACCTATGCCTATTGTAATGTGACCCGCCAGGGTGGCCGCGTTGCTAATGTCGAAGTTCACGCCTGGCAAGAAAGCCGCGATAAGCCAATTGCCTTGGCCAGAGCGCATTTTTTGTTAGAGGATTAGGTTTTTCAAAGGGGTCAGACTCGATTGAAATTCAATCGAGTCTGACCCCTTTGAAATTCAACCTCAATGCCCAGGGTAAGCAGTGGTATCGGTCTTCAATTTAAATATCTGATAAGGGCCTTTTTCTTGAATGTACTGGTCAGGCTTGGCTATCACACTTTGTAGCGCACTAGCAGTAACGTATAACCAGCCATTCGGGCCGAAGCTGAAACCATCAGGCCAGCGAAGCTTCTTGTCTTTGTAAAGTGTTTGTATGGAACCATCAGAGCGCATCTGTATGATAGCCGAATGCTCCAGATCGCTGATGTATAGAGTGTCCTCATCATCGATAGTGATGCCATCGCTCATGGTCTTTTCACCAAAAGCTTCGATTTTAGTTTTCAGCGCTTCTGCACTTAGTGCAGGATTATTCAAATCACTTACCCGTACGCGCCACATCTTCTCGTCGGTAACGGGAGCAAAGTAAAGCCATTCTTCGTTGCGGTCTAGCGCAATAGAGTCAACGCCAGGGCGAATAGCAAAAACACCAAACATCAGCATTTTCACACCTTCGACATGAGGAACATAGTAGTCCGGGTCGACCGAGTCGTGGTCTTCAATAGCAATACGAGCACGCTGTTCTATCACATCATAAACGATGATAGATGGGCTAAGACCTATGATACTTGCATTGGCGATATAGATGCGTGTGCCATCATGACTGACTTGGAAGTCATTCATATGTGAGCCTAGCCCTGCAATATCTGAACTAAAACGATGATGATGCACAACCTCGCGGGACTCAATATCCACGGCAAGGATCTGAGGTGTTTCTTGCCCATGGTCACCATAGTCGAGTAGCCATAAGCGGCCTTGTCTGTCTAAACGCATTGATAGAACAGTACTCAAGTTAAGACCAGCTGGTGACTCGAACTCAAATGGTTTGGCTTCGCCATCAACCAGTTCTGCGATGTTATAGGGTGGAAAACCTTCCGGATGATAAGTGAAAAAGATGCGCTCATTTTTCGAGACTGCGATGTTTCCAGGAGGGTAGGGCAGGTCAGCAACTTTGATAAGCGCTTCAGCCGGGAGCAGGGGCTGGCCACTTCTATCAGGGAAGGCATCGCCGCCGCCGTAGAAACCATCGAGTGCGGCCGCACCGAGGCCAATAATCAAAACAACTGCGAATAATAGTGTGGTAAGGGCTTTTAACATGATTCTCAATTTATCTTTGTAAAGGTAGGTGGAGGGCATTAAACCATAATCTGGCTTTGTGCGCGAAACAGCTCGAAACAAAACACGATAAAAATTACTTGAAATTAAAAATGCCATCCCCACATAAGGTTTCAAGGCTTTTCAGGTCGGTGGTAAGCAAGGCTGCATTGATAATGCAGTCCCTCTCATAAGTTTGAGATAAATTGCTGCCGGAAAGCGACAAATCAATTTTTCTGAACAACGAAAAACGAGAGAAACAAATATATGTCAGCACAAGATAATTTAGAAGCAAAGCAGGAAACCCTTGGCTTTCAAACAGAGGTTAAGCAGCTTCTACATTTGATGATCCATTCCCTTTATTCAAATAAAGAGATCTTCTTACGCGAATTGATTTCAAATGCTTCCGATGCAGAAGATAAGCTGCGTTTTGAAGCGCTATCTAACAACTCTTTGTACGAAGACGATGGTGATCTGAAGATTCGTCTAGAGTTTGATGAAGAAGCCAAGACAGTGACATTAACTGATAACGGTATCGGTATGAATCGTGATGATGTCATTAACCACTTAGGTACGATTGCCAAGTCAGGCACTGCCGAGTTTATGTCTAAGCTAACAGGTGATAGCCAGCAAGATTCTCAGTTGATTGGTCAGTTCGGTGTTGGGTTCTATTCCGCATTTATTGTTGCCAAGAAAGTTGATGTATTCACGCGTAAAGCGGGTACAGATAAAGCGGAAGGTGTTCACTGGAGCTCCGAAGGTGAAGGTGAATTCACCATAGAGAATATCGAGCGTGCCGAGCGTGGTACTTCGATTGTGCTTCACCTGAAAGAGGAAGAGGCTGAGTTTGCTAACGGCTGGAAGCTACGTAGTCTGGTTAAGAAGTATTCTGACCATATCGCCTTCCCGGTTGTGATGAAGTCTGAGCCAATGCCTGCTGAAGAAGGTAAAGAGCCAGAAGAGCCAAAAGACGAGACAGTCAACGAAGCCACAGCGCTTTGGTCTTTGTCTAAGTCTGAAATCAAAGAAGAAGAGTATCAATCTTTCTATAAGCATATTTCTCATGACTTCCAAGAGCCACTAACTTGGTCTCATAACCGTGTTGAAGGTAAATTGGACTACACAAGCTTATTGTATATTCCTTCAAAAGCGCCTTTTGATATGTACAACCGCGATGTACCGAAAGGGCTCAAGTTGTACGTTCAGCGTGTTTTCATCATGGATGAAGCTGAGCAGTTCCTGCCTCTGTACCTACGGTTTGTTAAAGGTATTGTTGATACTCGCGATCTTTCGCTGAACGTCTCTCGTGAAATCTTGCAGAGTGACAAGACCGTTGAAAGTATGAAGACTGCTTTGACCAAGCGTGTTCTTGATATGTTGACCAAGATGGCGAAGAACGATGCTGAAAAGTATCAGTCTTTCTGGGATGAGTTTGGCCAGGTAATCAAGGAAGGCTTGGCTGAAGACTTTGGAAATAAAGAGAAAGTTGCCGGTTTATTACGTTTTGCGTCCACTGAAGGGGATAGCAAGCAGACAGTTTCTCTAGCGCAGTACATTGAACGTATGCAAGAGAGCCAAGACAAGATCTACTATGTTAGCGCTGAGAGCTATGCAGCCGGTATCAGTAGCCCTCACATGGAAATCTTCCGTAAAAAGGGTATTGAAGTGCTTGTGCTGAGTGATCGTGTTGATGGCTGGATGATTTCTTACTTGAGTGACTTTGACGGTAAGCACTTGCAAGACATCACCAAAGGCGAGCTAGATCTAGGTGATATCGAAGACGAAGAAGACAAAAAACAGATCGAAGAAGCGAGCAAAACTTATGAAAGCTTGATCGGCCAGATCAAAGACTTGTTAAGCGACAAGGTTGAAGAAGTTCGTGTTACTAATCGTCTGACTGACTCGCCAGCTTGCTTGGTGGCCGGTGCACACGATATGGACGCACAAATGAAGAAGATCATGGAAGCAGCTGGTCAGGCTGTTCCAGAGACTAAACCAAGCTTCGAAGTGAACCCGGAGCACCCATTGGTTCAGAAGTTGAACGAAGAGCAAAATGATGACCGTTTCAACGACTTGGCCAACGTCTTGTTTGACCAGGCAGCCTTGGCTAGCGGCGAACAGCTGAAAGATCCAGGTGCCTTTGTGTCTCGTTTGAATAAGCTATTGTTGGATTTATCTAAGTAGTTCATTACATTTCGACACAAGTTAAATAAGAAGGAGTTTGGTTTCGGCCAAGCTCCTTTTTTTTGTTTTATCCTAGTCAAAAGTAAAATGGGTAAAGGCTAGCGATTCTGAGCTATTTAACTCTAATCGGAATACTTACCGAGAAAGTCGTGCGCCCAACTTCACTCTCAAAATCAATATTTCCTTGATGCTTATCGACAATTTTCTTACAGATTCCTAGTCCTAAACCGCTGCCTTCTCCGGCTGGTTTTGTGGTAAAGAAGGATGAAAATACCTTTTCTTGGATATCCTCAGGAATTCCTGGACCGTTGTCGGTGAACTGCACAAGAATATTACCCTCCTGTACTTTGGTAGAGACCGATAATTCACCTTCATTATGCATTGCTTGAAGTGCGTTATGGGTTAAGTTGGTCCAGACTTGGTTTAGTTCGTCGGGGTAGCAGAGTGTTGAGGGTAAATCACCATAGTCCAAGTGCACTTCACAGCCTTGCTTAAACTGGTTCTGGTAAAGCACCAAGACTGTTTTAATGCCGTCGTTGATATTGCTTTGAATCATTTCTCCGCTGCAGTCTTGATGAGAGAAACTCTTCAAGGCAAAGACTATTTTTGATACGCGCGCGATGGCGGTATGAATGGTCATGTTGTTTCTTCGAATACTCGTAAGGGAGTGAGCGAGGGAAACGATTTTGTTATTTTCAGGGTCGAGAATTTCAGGTTTTAGTGCGCTGAGCTGATCGTGTAAGCCCATTTCCAATAGCAATTCTGCTAGATCTTCAGCACCTTCCTGATGATGGGGAGCAAGTTCTTTTGATAGAGAGCGCTTAATTGCCCTTTCCTCACGCGTGCTAAGGGAGTCGGAATGATTATTCGTCGACCTCCCTATCAGCGAGATGATCTTATTCAGTGCTTGAGCGTCAGGGTCGGGGCTTTTTTCCAGAATAGGTTTCAGTTGGGTAAGGTGGTCTTCCAAACTCATAGAGGTATTACTGGCCGATGCGCCTATTGCCCCGAGAGGCGTATTGA
Source organism: Oleiphilus sp. HI0043 (assembly GCF_001634935.1). NCBI lineage: Bacteria > Pseudomonadati > Pseudomonadota > Gammaproteobacteria > Oceanospirillales > Oleiphilaceae > Oleiphilus > Oleiphilus sp. HI0043. The sequence goes on from NZ_LWEY01000102.1 coordinate 6,947, forward strand.
TTTCGTGAGCAATACCTGCGATCAGTTGACCAAGTGCTGCAATTTTTTCTGAGTATATTAACTGCTGTTGGCTTTCTTCTACTTTTTTGAAGGCGTTAAGTAACTCTTCGTTCTTCTTATGCAGCGCCTTTGTTCGCTCATTAACTTTTGCGTCAAGCGTTAAATTATATTGCGCTTGTTCTAGGTAATTTTCTTCCAGGTTTTTAGCCATGTCGGTGAAGTTATGACTGAGTTCGGCAATTTCATCAGTACCAGTTATTGCGGCGTTATGGACTTTAGTGAAGTTTCCGTTTGCAATTTCTTTGGTGTAAGCGCTTAAACGCACTATGGGCTCAACTAAGCGCTCTGCTAACTGAGAGATCAGCACAAAGGCGACTAACAAAATCGCTCCGGCACTATAAAATGCCTTGTTCGTTTGTTCTTCTTGTAGTTGAGTATTTTCTGCAATAGATTGGGTGATCACTTTGTTCAGTTTTTTCAGCGAATATAGAAGGTAAATATCACCCCAGTGGGATTCTCCAATAGTTATCGGTACGCGGTATTCAAGTGAAGAGATCGGAAGAGCGCTGTCTTCAGGGTTATTAATCCCGAGGACTGAAATACTATCAGGGGTTTTTATGCTCACCTGACTAATGCTGCCATGATTTGTCGGCTGATAGGGTAGCTGTTGCTGCAACGGATCTGATGTGTGGATAAATACTTTGCCGTTTTTGGATACTAAAATAGCTTGCTGCAGCTCTGGTGTGTTGTTGACAGAATCGTTAATAATTTGGGTTAGAGAAAAAAGATTGAACGATGCCAGGTTTTCTGCGATCGAGCTACTCAACGCTTGGGCTTGGACGAGTGCTTGTTGGTTGAGGTTATGTTTTAGCAGAACGATACGCTTCTCTAACTCGGTATCAAATGCTTGCTTGTGTAGGTTTATTTGAAGGTGAGTGCTGACATAAAGCACAAGTAAAAGTGCACTAGCAATGATGAAAAGTAGTTTGTTGCGAATTCCCATGCTTAGACTTCTGTCTCCGTACAGCTACTTATTGGATAAATGCTCTCTTAAGCAGGTGAGTATATCCTCTATTTCCCAGGGCTTGCCAAAACAGGCGGCAAGATTCGCTTGTTCATAGGCTTCTTGGACTGCTGAGCTATCGGCATGACCCGTGAGTATTATCTTGATGATATCAGGGAACATGGCATGAACGTCAATCAAGAACTTATCGCCTTTGGTAACAGGCATAATGTAGTCCGAAATGATGGCTACAATCTGTTCACCATCTTTAAAGGGCCTGTACCATCGCGATACGATGCATTGAGCTTCCTTGATTGGTCACTTCCGATGCCTGCGCTTAGTGTTGTTTCTTGTGTATTCTGAGCCGTTTTGGTGATGATGTTAATTACGGCGACAAAAGCATTGGCTCCGTAGAGTGCTGAGCCAGGGCCACGGACAATTTCTACCCGGCTAATGTCATCGACAATAAAGTTGTTGTAAGAGCTTAGTGCACCACCATTTACCAGGTTGTTATTGTTAGCGTGGCCATTGATTAGAAATAATACTTTTTCACTGAAGTCTGTTTTTAGCCCTCTTATCTCGAGGGTAGACCTTCCCATATTAGTTTGGTAAACACCTAAGCCAGGTACGCGCTTTAGTGCGTCCATTAGGTTGCGCGCACCCATTCTTTTTAAGTCAGCAGCGGTAATGACGGTAACACTTGCTCCACTTTTCTTAATATCTTCCAAAGTCTTAGTTGCCGTAGAAACATAAGTCTCTGCCTGTAGCCACTGTATTTCTTCTTGTAATGGCGATACGGATTGAGCAGGGGCTAATGTTTGGGAAAGTGCTGATGCGCTAGCGGCGGCAAGAATAGCAAAGCTTATGTTTTGAAACTTTGAGCGGCGGATCATAGTGACTCCAAAATATTATTAGAATTGTCGTGGTTGATGACGTTATCTCTAGCGCGACACACCTTTCGGCGGCACGCTAGATTTTAACTATGGGAGAATGTATTGGTCTGGTTTCGCCCGCCTTCTTTAGAGGCATATAAGGCTTGGTCAGCTTGTTCAAGCCAGGTCATATAGTCGCTAGTGGCTTCAACAGCCTGACTAATTCCCAAGCTAATGGTAAATTTGATTGTTTTACCGTCATGAACAACTTCCATGGCTTCGATCTGTTTGCGAACACGTTCGCAGAAAACCATGGAATGTTCGGCATCGGTGTTACCAAGAATAACGCCAAACTCTTCACCACCGTAGCGGCCGGCAATATCAGTTTTACGAAGGTTATCCCGAAGTGCCTGAGAAACTTGCCTGATTACTTCATCGCCGGCTTGGTGACCATAGGTGTCATTTACCTTCTTGAAGTGGTCAATATCAAACATAATGACAGAGCAAGTCGTGTGATAGCGCTTATAACGGCTAAACTCTGCTTCTAGGCACTCTTCCCAATAACCTCGATTGTTTAGCCGAGTCAGGCGATCAGTTCGACTCAGCATTTCTAATTCAGAGTTCGCTCGTTCCAGTGCGTTCCGGTTCGCGGCAATATCAGTCACGTCATAGAGAATGATAGCGATATGGTTTACCGTTCCATCAGCAGATACCAAAGGTGAGATGGTCACGTTTTGGTACATGAATGGTTCTGTGCCGGTAATTGGGCGGTAGTTTTTGAATTTGAACAGATAAGGTCGCTGCTCCCAGGTCATAAAGGAGCGGTTTTTTAACATAAACACTGAATTAGATTTATGCTCTAGCCAATCTCTGGGCAAATCAGGGAATAAGTCAAAGAGATTCTTGTCTTTGGTCTGCAATGGAGTTATGCCGCTATGGCTCTCCATGAAACTGTTCCAAACTTTAATGCTAAAGTTGCGATCCAGTACCACGAGGCCGACATCGATGGTTTGCAGCATATCCATCAGCCAGTGAAATTCTTTTATATCTATCTGTGATCGTTCCATAGTTCGGCTATTAATCCATCAAGTAGGAAAGTCGTTTGTTCAAATTGTCCAGTGAATCTTCAGTGAACAGTAATAACAGGTCGCAACTAATGTTGTAGTTTTCAATTTCGTAAGTGATTTCAATGGCGAGTGTTTTCTTCCAGCGCTTGGCATTGGCTTTGATCAATTCACTTACTTTGACATGCTGCCCTAAAACAACCGGGTGCCCTTGACTGAAGGTGGTGTCGAGTTGTTGGGCAATACCGTTAGTACAGGCGCCCACTAGAATACTGGCCACTTCCATTAGTAGCTCAAGCTCAACCATGCGATCGACTTCGCCTTTGTAGTCGAGCAGCTTGGCGATATCACCAAAACTTGAATCACTGAAATTGAGCAAGGCTTCACCACTAATACCCGAACCGATAAAACCTTGGCAAACGGCAGAGTAGGTGTCTTGTTGCTCGGTGAGTGATAAGGCCATTTCTAACTCACTAACTTCGAGCAAGTTAACGTTTGGTATAGGCAGTTTTACGAAGACTTTCAAAAGCCGAGCGAGTAGGTCAGCTGCTTGTCCCATTGCGACATTCGCTATTTCTTGCATGCAGTCGCGGGTGCCAATATTGCCGATTTCACCTTTCTTAATTATCGGTGCTCTTGCAGGCGTAGCAGGAGCGGCTGAGGGCTCTGGTGCTCTGTAAAGGCCAAATTTCTCAAGTAGCTCTGTGAGCGCTTCAGTCGAAGTAGGTTTCTTAATGAAGTCGATTGCGCCTAGAGCCTTAACGCGTTCATGTGCTTCAGGTTGAATATCTCCTGATACGACAATTACCATCGTTGGCAAATCTTGTTTCTGAATCTGCTCTAAGGTTTCATAACCATCCATGACTGGCATGTTGAGGTCGAGAAACATAATGTCTCCCAAACCCTCTTTAATGGCTGCCAATGCTTCTTCACCATGTTTCGCAAATGAAACTTCTATTTCCCAGTCACTTGGCAAGGTTCTCGCCATTTGCTTTCTAGCTACGCTGGAGTCGTCGCAGATCAGGACGCGTGTTGTCATATGAAAAGGTCTTTCCACGGGATGTATTTATGATTACTAATTAAAGTGCATGAATGCCCATTCAGCAAGTCTTCAGGATAATTAAAGTTCCATATTCAGAGCAGTCATGACCCCATGCTCTGAATGGGGTATACTGGAGCGTTTATTAGTCTCAGGTATTAGTCTGGAAATCCAATTTAACAGGGTTTCTGGGCTGTAAGTGTGTGTCGACGGAGTCTTTTAGGTGAGTGATATTAAGAGCAGGGTGAACACTTATTTGTATGCAGCACAAACACAAGCAAAGCAGGCAGAGACAAGTACTAATGCTGCGCTTGCACAGGCTGCCGTTGTTGGCGCTAGTTTGAGTTTGAAGTATGCCTGGGAAGCCTGGCTAGAAGAATTATCAGCCTATTTAAAGATCCCTGCTGACGCCTTGCAAGATGAGTCTTCAGAATTGGCGCAGAATATGCCCGATTGCCAGTTCCTGTTTGCGCAGAAGCAGGAGCAAGGAAGTTGGTATCAACGCTTGTTGGCTTTATCTGTTGACCCTCTGCTCTACAGAGAAAATTCGCCGCATTCTAGGCAAGCAGCTAGCACAGAAGCAAGTGTGCCTCGAATTGAGGTTATTAATTTGACCGAGACAGCTATTGAAGGTGATAGAGAGCTGACTTTGTTAGAACTTATTGAAGAAGTAAAAACTTATATTCAGCAAAGGCGAGAGCAACAAACAGAATGGTAAAGAAGGCCGCAGGTACTATATAACTTACCTGGTGAGCAGGTTTCTATATAAATTTGGAGTTTGAATGAGTAGCGCATTTTTAGAGATAGTTGAATTAGAAAACGGTAGCTTCGCCTTGAAGCGAATGGATGATGACGGCGAATTCTTGGTCGAAATCCAATTTTCAGAAGAGGTTGAAGGCTTTTTGGGGGAGCATAAAGCAGCGATAGCGAAAGCAATGATCGGTGCGGGTGTTCAAGCTGCCGGGGCACTATCTAAATCGATTGTCGAAGCTGAAGAAAAAGAGCGTGAAGACCGTATATTACATTAATTCGAACAACCCTCGGTTGGACAAAAAACATAAGAGATATAGTTAGGAGTTAGTATGGAACTGGTACAGTTTGAGTTGCAAGATAAAGTAGCCACGATCAAAATTCAAAACGGTAAGGTGAATGCAATTTCTCACCAGGTCATTGCAGAATTGAATGAAGCGCTTGATCATGCTGAAGAGACCGGAGCGGTGGTTATTATCACTGGTCAGGAAGGTATATTCTCGGGTGGATATGATTTGAAAACCATGCAGAAGAGTATGGATCATGCGACTGCGCTTGTGGCAGAAGGTTCTACTTTAACGCGTAGAATGTTGGCTTTTCCTACGCCAATTATTGCTGCATGTAGCGGTCATGCGATTGCCAAAGGCTCCTTTATTCTTTTATGTAGCGATTACCGTATTGGTGCTAAAGGTCCATTTAAGCTAGGTCTGAATGAAGTGGCGATTGGTATGACAATGCACCAGGCAGGCATTGAAATGGCGCGTGGTCGTATCCCGACAAACTACTTTAATCGCTCGGTAATGAATGCAGAAATCTTTGATGTTGAAACGGCTGTTGATGCAGGATTTTTGGATAAGCTTGTCGATGCAGATCAGCTAATGACTGAAGCTAAAGCGTTGGCTGAAGAGTATAAAAAGCTGAATATGAAGGCTCATCACGGTACTAAGCTAAAATCACGCAAAGCCTTACTGGAAGCAATGGATGCTGCGATTGAAGTCGATCGTACGACGACTTTCTAAACCTTCCTTGTTACATAGAGGGCTTCGAGCCCTCTACCGAATGACCTTCACAACTTGAGACTCAACATGCATATTCATATTTTAGGTATTTGTGGCACCTTTATGGGAAGCTTGGCGGTGCTGGCCAAAGAGATGGGTATTAAAGTGACTGGCTGTGATCAGGGTGTTTATCCACCAATGAGTACGCAGTTGGAGTCTCAAGGCATTGAGCTAATTTCCGGCTTTTCGGTAGATCAGTTAGAACTTGGTGCAGATCTTTATGTTATCGGTAATGCTATCAGTCGTGGCAACCCCTTGCTGGAAGCTATTCTCAATCAAGGTTTGAAGTATACTTCCGGGCCAGGCTTCTTGGCAGATCATATCTTGCCAGGAAAGTGGGTGATGGGTGTTGCCGGTACGCATGGCAAAACCACCACCAGCAGTATGCTTGCCTGGATTTTGGAATATACGGGTATGTCGCCTGGCTTCCTGATTGGAGGCGTGCCTGAAAACTTTCCTTGTTCGGCCCGCTTGGGTGAAACGCCGTTCTTTGTCATTGAAGCCGATGAGTACGATAGCGCCTTCTTTGATAAGCGTTCGAAATTTGTCCATTATCGCCCTCGCACTTTTATTGTTAATAACCTTGAGTTCGATCATGCAGACATCTTCGCTGATCTTGCTGCAATCCAGACTCAATTTCACCATGTTATTCGAACCATTCCAGAAAATGGGCGAGTAATTTATCCAGAGAATGTGACGGCCATTGATCAGGTAATCGAAAAAGGTTGCTGGTCTGAGCAGGAAGTATTTTCTGATGATCAAAGTACAACAGATAAAGCTATCTGGAAAAAGCTAAGTGAGTCAGGCAGTTCATTTCAACTGATCTTGGCAAATGAAACCGTACAAGTCGATTGGAACATGACTGGCGACCATAATGTTCAAAACGGTGTTGCAGCAATGCTGGCTGCTCGCCATGTTGGCGTAAGTCTAAAACATGGTGCCGAGGCCTTATCCTGTTTTGGTGGTGTGAAGCGACGCATGCAGTTGTTGGCTTCGGTTAATGATGTACATGTTTATGATGACTTCGCCCATCACCCGACGGCTATCCAAACCACCTTGGCTGGCTTGCGTAATAAGGTTGGTCAGGATAAGATGATTATTGCGCTAATCGAACCTCGTTCAAATACCATGAAGATGGGTGTTCATGCTCAGACGCTATTAGCCAGTGCTGAAGAGGCCAATCATGTGGTTTGGGCAGACTTGTCGGATATGACTTGGTTGGATGACTTGATTGCTCAAACGGCAAGCAAGCAAAGCACTAAGCATGAGCTTGGCAATACCCTTAATGACTTAATCAATAAGGTAAAGTCTAAGCTCTCGGGTGAAAGTCATATTGTGATCATGAGCAATGGCGGCTTCGCAGGTATTCATGGCAAGTTAGTGGAAGCGCTAGAGGAACAGGTGAATGACTAAGGTGGTCGAACCGGTATCAATAGCGATTACTGGTGCATCGGGCGCGCAGTATGCTCTGCGCTTGATTGAATGTTTACTAAAGCAGAGCGTGCCGGTTTACCTGATGGTGAGCAAGGCAGCGCATATTGTAATCGCCACAGAAACCGAATATAAGTTGCCCGCACAAGCAGCACAAATGGAATCCTTCCTCAGTGACCATTTTTCTGCCGAGCCCGGAATGATTCGTGTTTTTGGCAAAGAGGATTGGATGTCTCCTTTAGCATCTGGCTCCGGTGCACCGAGTCGAATGGTGGTTTGCCCATGTAGTACAGGGTCCTTATCAGCCATCGCAACGGGAGCAAGTAATAACCTGATCGAACGTGCCGCTGACGTGGCTTTGAAAGAGCGTCGTCAGTTGATACTAGTTCCCAGAGAAGCACCTTACTCAGAAATTCACCTAGAGAATATGCTCAAGCTCACGCGTATGGGGGCAGTTATCCTCCCGGCAAGCCCAGGTTTTTACCATCAACCAAAGTCTATCGAAGATATGGTCGACTTTGTTGTAGCACGTATCTTATCTCAATTGGGCTTGGAACAGTCTTTGATGCCGAAATGGGGTGAGTAAGTTTTCAACGGGGTCAGACTCGATTGAAACTCTTCGTAGTTAGAACATTCCACGGCTCGCTGGCGGTTTAGCACGGGGAAAGTTTTTTCGAGGGGGAATCTGCTTAAGCTTTGATATGCTTAATATCGTCTCCAGTCAGCTCAAAAGCCTGTCCAAAGCCTTTCACATAAGTACCTGAAACCGCAGTTAGTCTGAATAGATGAAAGTCGGGTAGAGAGCGAAGCAGCTTCACTGTATTTCCATGACGTTTTTCAAAGCCATCAAGAATATTGTTCCATTCAGGGTCTTCTTGCTTGAGTTCTTCTGCTTTGCACTTAAGGTTTAGTCGCTTGCGGGCAAAAACGTTTTTGCTCTTGTCTTCATCTTCAATGATCAAAATAGAGAGACTGGGGTGAGCAAGTAAATTGTGCGTGTGTGTCGCAAGCTGACTGATAAAAATGTAGTAAGCTGAGCCCGTTTTCAGAAAGGGGGTATAGCTGATGCACGGCTCTTTATCTTTTCCAAGTGTTGCTAATTGGAGTGTCTGAATTTGCTCGTTGAGTTCAGCGATTTCAGTTTGAATTTGCTCTGTACTGATTTCAGGGTTCTTTGCCATGGTGTTTACTTTTCTAGCTGTTTTATCGCGCCTTGCATCATTGCTGAGTTAAGCACTTGTGTGCCCCGCTTAGAACGATTTGCCTCAAGAATCAGTGCAGCGGCAACATCGTGAGCTTGAATCGCTTTTAAATTGCCAGGGAGTATGCCCATAAATACTTCACCTAGCTTTTCAGCTGGACGAAATTCACCTCTGTCGCCGAGTAATAGGCTAGGCCTAGCAAGTGCTATATGAGGATAATTGAGCTCAAGTAGCTGATGTTCCAGTTCGCCTTTCATTTGCATATAGTAGGAGAACGCTTTCACCTTGGCACCATGCGCAGAGACAAGGCCATAATAGCGAGCGCCGTTCTGAAGACCTAGCCGTGCAACATTCAAAGGAAAGGTGACATCTATTTCGTAGTAAGCTTCTTTATTTGGCGTTTTACGAGTAGTAGAACCCAGGGCGCAAAATATATCGTCTACTTTTTTGGGTTCGGGAGCGCTGAGCTCACGGTAGTTGACTGGCCATTGTTCAACCTTAGGCAGCTTGGCCCAAGAGGCACTTGAAGGTGAGCGGACGAAAGCAACAACACGTTCATAAGCGGGATGTTGATTGAGCAAAGAAACCAAATGACTACCGATTAGTCCGTTTGCGCCAGCAACCCATGCTGTTTTCCCCATGAACTTCTCCATTTACGTATCACTTGCTTGAGCTTGAAACAAAAAAGGCTTTGAAACAGTGCTTCAAAGCCTTCTAGTAATTTATGATTGAAATTAACGGCCAGACCAGTTTGGCGGACGTTTTTCAAGGAAGGCACGTAAGCCTTCTTTTTTGTCGGCTGTTTCGATCAAGGCTGCTTGAGCAAACTTTTCCATAGCCAAGCCAGAGTGTTGTCCTGCCTCAAGGCCATAGTTGACCATCGACTTCATAAACTGAGGAACGAGTGGCGCAAACGCGGCAATTTGACCTGCCATTTTATGTAGCGTCGGCATAAGATCTTCTGGCTCAAGCAAACGGGTAATTAAGCCTATTTGATAAGCGCGGTCAGAATCAATGGTTTCACCCATTAATAACATTTCCATGCCCCAAGCTTTACCAACAATACGTGGTAAACGCTGAGTTGCACCACCACCAGGAATAATACCTAGCTTGCCTTCAGGTGTTGCATATTTGGAGTTAGTCGTACCGATACGAATATCGCAACCCAGTGCCAGCTCCAAGCCACCGCCCATACAGATACCATTGATGGCGGCGATAGATACTTTCTCACTACGCTCACAGCGTTCAGCAAAACCTTGAACAATCGGTTCAAGTGCTTTCTTAATATCTCGGTGTTCTACTTCGTTAAGGTCTGAACCTGAAGCAAAGGCTTTCTCGCCCGCACCGGTTAAACCGATAACGCGAACCTGAGGGTCGGCTTCAGCTTCAGCAAAAGCGTTATGAAGGTCATCCAGCGTCGCTAACGACACCGCGTTATGCTTTGTTGGTCTGTTAAGGGTGATTAATCCCAGAGGACCAATTACTTCATAAAGTATATTTTCGTACGCCATTGCCACAAAATCTCAAAACAAATTAGTTTACATACAGCATGTTAACAGAAGTTTGTATCCCGACACCGAGGCGATTGGCCTAATGCTCTGTTAACACTTTAATCTAAGGGGTAAGCAAGTTACATAATGGTGACGCGCCCGTCAACCTATTATGGGCGATATGCGCTATTTGAATGGCCATATCGTCTTCTTTATAAATCAATTTATTTGCCAGATAGGGGGCGCTATCTTTACAATACGCCCACATTTATATCGACGTATTATTTCGCTAGGAAAAAATAATGACTCAAACATACAAGATTGCGGTTCTCGCAGGTGACGGCATTGGCCCAGAAATTACAGAGCAGGCTTTGCGTGTATTAAAGCTAATTGAAGAAAAACGTGATGTTGTTTTTGATTGCATCGACGGCCCATTCGGAGCCAGTGCTTACTTCTCACATGGTAAGTCTTTCCCTCAGGAAACGATTGATCTATGTGATACAGCGGATGCAATTCTTAAAGGCCCAATCGGCTTGAGCCATGAAGAGTCTGAGAAGATTCCTGTAGAAGAGCGTCCTGAGCGTGGTGCTTTATTACCAATGCGTCGTCGTTTGAATACCTATGCAAACTTTCGCCCGATTTCTTTGCCAGCAGGTATGGCTCATTTCTCACCACTTAAAAAAGAAGTAGTGGGCAATGGTATCGACATCATGTTGATTCGTGAATTGATCGGTGGTCTTTACTTCGGTGGAAAAGAAAGTGGTAAGACTGAAGATGGCCTTCGCTATGTAAAAGAAACCTTGGATTACGATGAAAGCCAGATCCGACAGATTTTGGAAGTTGCTTTTAAAGAATCTATGAAGCGTAAGAAAGTTCTTCACAATATTCACAAGAGTAATGTATTGATCTCTTCTGTACTTTGGAACGAAGTGCTTGAAGAAGTTGCTAAAGATTACCCTGAAGTAGAAGTCATTCACATGTTGGTTGATGCAGCTGCGACTCACCTATGTTTGAACCCAGGTCAGTTTGATGTCATGGTCATGGAAAACATGTTCGGTGATATCTTGAGTGACCAGGGTGGCGGTATTCTTGGTTCTCTAGGTCTAATGCCATCAGCATGTATGGGGCCTGAGAAAGCATACTACGAACCTTCTCACGGTTCTGCACCAGATATTGCTGGCCAAAACAAAGCTAACCCATACTCAATGATTGGTTCTGTTGCATTGATGCTGGACATGAGTTTTGGTTTGGAAGAAGAAGCGAAAGCGGTTTGGACTGCTATGCAGAGCGTCTTCGAAGCAGGCTTCTCTACAAGTGACTTGTCTAAGCCTGGTCAGGGCATCGAGATTCTAAGCACAACAGAGTTTGCTGATAAGGTAATGGCTAAGTTGGAAGAATTGCTATAAACCAGCAAAGAAATTAAAAAAGGGGAGCCATAGCGGTTCCCCTTTTTTGTTCTTGTAGGCAGAGCCTTCCACGGCTCGCTGACGGGGTAGCACGGGGCAGGCTCTACTTGGGAAACAACTCAACAATCTCCGCACTTTCCGCAGGCTTGCTGCTTTGCTCCTGTAAATACTTTCGTGGGTTTGCCAATGCCAGTTGTAGTTCCACAAACGAATCATGCATCATTTCTGAAAGTCTCATACAGGACGATAATGGGCTTCTGGCACCTTGCCTGGCCATATTTATCCTGAACTGCACTCCTTTCAAACGGCGCTGAAGTTCAATAGGTGCTTGCTCGATTGCTTGTTGATAGAGCTCTTCACGGTAACGCTCAAATGCTTCTGGCTTGTTCGAAGCTAAGTATCTTAGTTTATCAAAATCGATCGGGACGATACGAGAGTCCTGATTACCTAAGTGAGAAGACTCCGCTTCTTTAAAGTTTGATCCATCGTGCACGGTAACGACCTCTTACTGTTACAAAGTGTTAGCGATATTTTATCGGTGCGATCAAAAACTGTACAGCTAGAAGGTGTGGGCAGGTCCACGAATTTACAAGATCTCTGCAAAATTTTGTGAAATCACTTAGATAATAGCGGTGATGATTTTGATGCCAGTTTTTCAAGCACTATAAAGTGATTATTCGTCTAAGTTGTGCGCAAGCTTCGTATGATAAAAATGTGGCTTTGTAAATCTTATAGTCAATGTTTCAAGTGAGTTAACATTTGGCTTTATTACTTCAAGACTTCTGCAATAATACTGGCAATATCTATAGTGTTTGTTGAGTGGGGGACGGTGTTACAAGTTAGTATGTCTTTGATCGGTGCTTTAGACATTTCACAGTATGCATCTTCAGAGAAAAGTGCGTGCACACCAATGCATATAGGCTCTTGTAAACCTTCGGCTACAAGCGCTTCGGCAGTACGAATCATGGTCCGACCTGTCGAGATAATATCGTCAATAAGTACGGGGGTTCTTTGTGCAAAGTCTTGAGCATTTGGGCTCGAAACTTCTACGTTCTTATCGCCGAAACGTTGTTTTTCTAGAATTAAGTAGGGGCAGCCAATCATGTCTGCTGCCGCCGCAGCCCATTGCTCACTTTCACTGTCAGGGCCAACCACCAAGGGGGTCTCAATATTTTCTTTAACCCATGAGGCTATTAAAGGGTTAGCTTGCAGAGTGTGTGTTTCCATTGTGTAAATTTCACCCAGTGAATGGTAGCGATGCAGGTGAGGGTCGATGGTGATTAAGCGATCTAAATACTGATTTAACAACTTAGCGTAATAGCGTGAAGTCAGAGCCTCTCCTTCGTGAAACTTAATATCCTGACGCATATAGGGAAGATAAGGACAGACTAAGGTAGTACTGGCTATTCCAAGCTCGCGTAAGGTTTCGCAAAGATAAACCAAGGGTAGAAACTTTGAATTTGGCTGGTGCATATTCGAGACTATAATGGCTTCACGCTGCTGGTAATCGCTATGTACTCTCATGTAAGTTTCACCATCAGGGAACTGGCGGTGTTCCAACTTGGCAGGTTCTGCATTTAACTCCGTAGATAGCGCAGCGAATAGCTCAGGTGCAGCGTAGAGGTCAAAAATTAAAGGTTTCATAGAGTTTCTTCCTCAATTCGAATAGCATCAGGGTGAGCGCTTAGAAAGTCGATCGCATATTCAAGTTCACCTTTTGTTTCTGCGTGCAGTTCAAAAAGTGGTGTACCAATATCGACTATATCCCCTAAATGGGTCTTAAAGAGTATACCGGCGGCAGCTGCAGAGGGCGCGCCAGCGAGTTTAGCCAGTTTACTGATAAAGCGGTTATTGATGTAACAAACTATACCCTGTTTATCCGAGAATACCTCATGACGATAGGGGGCCTTGGGTGGTTCCCTCATACCTCCCTGCGCCTCACATATAGCTTGGAATTTTGTCCAGGCTTTGCCTGAATCCAGAATTTCTGTGGCCCTATCAAGGCAGTGATTCGGCTCTGCCGCATCGCCCATTTCCAAAATCTTTGCAGCAATCAGTAGTGCTCTCTGTCTTAGGTCTTGAGGTGCTAGCGGGCTATTTTGTAGTACGGTTAAAATATCTTGCGCTTCCAAGGCAGGGCCGATGCCGAAACCCACGGGTTGTTGGCCATCTGTCATTAGGCAGGATATTTTTAATCCTAAGGCTTCACTGCTTCGTTCTAGCTGTGTCGATAGTTTTGTCGCGTAGTCCATATCGCGAACTTTGGCGGTAATGCCAACCGGCAAATCGATTAAGGCATGTGTTGACCCGGCAGCCACTTTTTTGGATATCACCGATGCGACCAATTGGCCTTCGCTATCAAGGTCGAGTGCACGTTCGACACGAATCAGAATATCATCTGCCGGGCTAAGGCTAACTGAGCCTCCCCAGGCAATACAGCCGCCTTCTTGTTCAACTACTGATCTCATTTGCTCAATGCTCAAGGTCACGGGAGCAAGAGTTTCCATGGTGTCGGCGGTACCGGCAGGTGAGGTAATACCGCGTGAGGAAGTTTTCGGCATGATCAAACCGGCAGCACTTACAATAGCGACGACGATGGGTGTCGTTCTATTGCCAGGTAAGCCTCCAACACAGTGCTTATCCATCACCTTTTCACTGCCCCACTCGAGTTGACTACCTGCATCGACCATGGCCTTGGTAAGGGAAATAATTTCGTCGGTATTGAGTCGGTTTCCTGCACAAGCGGTGACAAAGGCGGCTAGCTGAATGTCAGAATAGTAGCCTCTCGTGATATCGTGAATAATATGCTTGCTAGAGTAGTCGTTAAAACTATTACCGTAGACTTTGCCGCTAACTGCGCTCATCGAATCGGCCGGTTTTGCATGGGAAAAGTAAGCCCGTTCGCCTTCATCGGCACTCAGTAATTTCCATGCCGACTCGGACAGGCCAACCTCCTGACGAGACAAGTCTCCATTAGTCACCATATTTACTGTTGCAATAATGCTGTTCTTTTCAGTGGTGATACGCACACGACTTTGGGCATAAAATCCCTCAGAGCGACAGACGTGGCAATTTTTATGCATATAAATGACAGGCTCTTGATGCGTGTCGATATGCATTCGTTTTAATTGCAGGAAGTTAAGTTCCTGTTGGGCAGTTTTGTTGGGCTCACTGGTGCGGCTCATTGCGTTACCTGATTTTTCTTATACGAATATTCATAAAATAACATGAAATTATTCATGGGCGTCAATAATTGATGTCGTGACTTGATATCGGTCGGTTCATGGAGCGTTTTAACACTATATTATTGTAGCCAGAGTCTTCTACTGTTAACTGGCCGTGAGGTTCGGGGAAGGTTCATGTGAGGAGTGGAACTCCTTGCCTAGCTTAACTGAGTGATGGCTTCCTCAAAACATATATACATTTTAGGCCTTGATTTTGTATGCTTGGAATAACGAGTCTAAGGATAAGAGCATGTTAAAAATAAAATTTATCGGTGGTGCTGGTACAGTTACAGGTTCCAAATACCTTCTGACTATAAACGACAAGAAAGTCCTGGTTGACTGCGGTATGTTTCAAGGGGTAAAAAACCTACGAGACAAGAACTGGCAACCGTTTCCGATCGATGCCTCAAGTCTCGACGTTATCTTACTGACTCATGGGCATGTAGATCATAGTGGTTATATTCCTGCTCTTAAGAAGGCCGGATTCAAGGGTGTAATCTATTGTAGTAGTGGTACCTTAGACCTGTGTGGTGTGCTTCTACCTGACGCCGGTTTCCTTCAGGAAGAAGATGCTCGCTACGCAAATCGAAAAAGATTCTCTAAGCACTCTCCTGCGTTGCCTCTTTATACGGAAGAGGATGCGAACGCATCGCTGGAATTATTTGAACCTGTCTCGATGAATAAGGAAATAGAGATCCTTAAAGGGGTGAAGGTTGAATTCAAGCCGGTTGGGCATATCCTGGGTGCCGCCTCTATTCGACTTAGCGCCTTGGGAAGAAGCATAACCTTTAGTGGAGACGTTGGTCGCTCTGATGACTTGGTAATGAAAGCGCCTCAAAAGCTAAGTGAAACAGATTACTTGGTGGTAGAGTCGACTTATGGTGATCGACTACATGAAGATATCGATGCCTTTGCATTCTTTGAAGAAATCATCAATAAAACCAGTAAGCGCGGTGGCATTGTCTTGATGCCTTCCTTTGCGGTTGGCCGTACGCAAATTAATCTTCATATTCTTCAAGAGCTTAAGAAACAGGGGCGAATACCTGACTTACCCATATTTCTCAATAGCCCCATGGCGATTACGGCGACCGAGATCTATTGTCGGCACAATAAAGAGCACAAGCTTAGTGCCAGCCAGTGTGCTGAAATAGACCATGGAACTCATTTTGTACGCACCGCTGAAGAGTCTATCGCACTTAATGGCAGTTCTTATCCTTCAGTAATCATCTCTGCCAGCGGTATGGCAAGTGGTGGCAGAGTTTTACACCACTTAAAAAATCTCTTACCGCATCATCAGCACAGTATCGTTTTTATCGGATTTCAGGCACCTGGAACGCGAGGTGATACCCTGGTCAGTGGTGCTGCTGAAGTCAAAATACACGGCCAGTACTACCCTGTGAAAGCGGAGGTTTATCATAGTGGTAGCCTGTCTGCCCACGGCGACTATCAAGAAATTATTGACTGGTTGCGTGCGTCAAAGATCTCCCCCAAGCAAGTGTTCGTTACCCATGGTGAGCGTAGTGCCTCTGACTCAATGCGTATGAAGATAAAAGAGCAGTTGGGTTTGAAAGCTTGTGTACCGGAGCCTGGTCAGGAATTTGAACTGAATTAGTAAATAGTCTCGGTCAATAATTAAGGTTGGATATGGAGCAATTTCAGTTACTAGAGTTTATTTCAGGAATCGGGGTATTTCTATTTGGTATTGATCAACTAGAGAAGGCCTTGAAGGCTTTAAGCAGTCGTTCCTTGAAAGTCATGCTGCGCAAGCATACAACTCATCCTTTAAAGTCGATACTAGGTGGGACGGTCGCAACAGCCATTCTGCAGAGCAGTTCGGTTGTTGGCTTAATGACGCTGGCCTTTGTCGGGGCCGGTATTCTCGATATGCGCAATGCGCTGGGGATCATTCTAGGGTCTAATCTGGGAACAACGTTTACCGGCTGGATCGTTGCAACCTTGGGCTTTAAGCTCAGTTTGTCTGCTTTCTATCTACCGATGCTGGGTCTGGGGTGTTTAGGTTTAGTTAGCTTTGGTGATGATAAAAAGCTCCGTCACATGAGTCGCCTATTAATGGGCTTAGGGCTGTTGCTGATGGGCTTGGTGCTGATGAAAGATAGCATTGAGGCTTTTTCGCAAAGCTTCGATGTCTCTATATTCAAAGAGTATGGAATTTTTGTTTTTTTTCTAGTGGGCGTTATCTTCACGGCCATCATTCAATCCAGCTCCGCGACAATGATGATCACCTTGAGTGCACTTAATGCTCAAATAATTGGATTAGATCAAGCGGCGGCATTAGTGATCGGTGCAGACCTAGGAACCACCGGCACTGTTATGCTCGGTGCCTTAAAAGGAACGCCAATTAAAAGGCAGGTGGCAGCAGCGCACTTCTTTTTCAACCTGATCACCGATTTATTGGCACTCCTATGTTTGCCTTTGCTGTTGAAAATTATCAATGATGTCTACCAAGTCGAAGACCCTTTACTTGGTTTGGTCGCCTTCCACAGTACCTTTAATGTAATTGGTATTTGCCTCTTTATTCCCTTTTTGGGGGCATTTGCACGCATGCTGGAAAGGCTCTTCAAAGAAGATACCAGTGCCATTAATTGCCATATCAAGTCAATTCCAGAAGGTGAAGTGGAAGAATCCCTCTTGGCCCTGGAGTCAGAGTCAATTCATCTATTTAGCCGTGTATTGGTGTTAAATCTGGCCTGTTTTAATATTAATACCCTTAATATTAAACAAAGTAAATTGATTGGCTCAGAGCCGGAGAATGCAGGGTATTTGAATGATACGGATCAGTTTGATGATGGCTATGAAGATATTAAACAGCTAGAAGGTGAGGTCGTAGAGTTTGCTTATCGTGTGCAGAAAGGGCGCGTTGAAACAGATCAATCTGAGCGTATTGAGCAGATATTGGAAGCAATTCGAAATGCCACCTATGCCGCCAAGGAGGTTAAAGATATTCGTCATGATCTAAGCTATCTCAGACAGTCTGATAACCTCTTTATTTATAATACCTATCAACAAATTATTGCTCAGGTAGAGGCTTTTTATTCCGGGGTGAGTGACTTATTTAACCATCGCAATGAGGTGGTTTTGTTAGAAATGTACACGGAGCTTAAACGTAATACTGATGAGCATAAACAAGTCGTAACCCAAGCGATATATTCCGATAGTCAGGAACACAAATTGACGGAGCAGGATCTATCAACCATGTTGAATACAGTGGGTGAGGTGAGCTTATCGCAAACTTTGTTACTAAGAGCGATGCAAAGCTATTTGTTCTCGGAAGCCTCTAGTCGTAACTTGGCATCGGCTGTTTAGAAAGGTGAGTCTATGAAGCTGGTTTTTATACATGGCTCGGGTATGAATAGTGTGGTTTGGGAGCAGCAGCTTGTGCATTTCAGCCACTCGGAAGCGGTTGATTTACCGGGACATCCTAATGGCCCAAAGCTTAAAACTATGGAAGACTATGTACAGTCTGTTGGCACTTATCTCGATACGCTAGACGATGTCATACTGGTCGGGCACTCCTTAGGTAGTGCCGTGGTACTGGCTTTGGCAGC
The DNA here is from genome assembly GCF_001634935.1 of Oleiphilus sp. HI0043. Lineage (NCBI taxonomy): Bacteria > Pseudomonadati > Pseudomonadota > Gammaproteobacteria > Oceanospirillales > Oleiphilaceae > Oleiphilus > Oleiphilus sp. HI0043. The sequence goes on from NZ_LWEY01000102.1 coordinate 25,052, forward strand.
GCAAGGGCACCGCTCGCTCAAAGGGATGGTTCTAATCGGTGCAGGTGCTCGTTTAAAAGTTCTGCCAACTTTATTAGATAAACTTACTGACCTGTTCGCTAAAGGGGACGACAGGATTCCCGAGTCTGTGCTGGCAATGAATCATAGAATTGATGAGCCGCTACGCAGTAAAATTAATGCCGCAATGCAGGAAAATGGAGCAGGTGTTTTACTAAGAGACTTGCAAGCATGCAATGGCTTTGATCTGATGAACGAGCTAGCGAGTATCGACTTGCCTAGCTTAATCATAGTGGGTGATCAGGATATTATGACCCCGCCCAAATACGCTGACTACCTCAAGAAGGCTTTAGCTAATGCAAGTCTGGCTCTTATACCGGGTGGCAGTCATATGGTATTTGCCGAGCAAGCAGATGAGGTGAATGCCAGAATAGATAGCTTCATCAATACACTCTAATCATACCCGTAAACAGAGGGTTTCACCCCTCGCTAGAATCTGCCACCGTGCTAAACCGCTAGCGAGGCTCGGAGGCCTCTGCCCACGAATAATAGAAATTGCTACCTCATAGAATATTACCATTTTGCGGTTTGCTTCCTTTTGCAGGGTGTAGCTGATGTTATAGAATTCTCCGCTCAGAAGAGAATAATAGGTAGTCACGAAATGGAAGCTTATCTGCAGGCTTGCCCCTATATCGATTGGCGGCACGAAGCCGTGCAACGTCAGGCAAGTTTGTTAGCGCAAGGAAGGCAAGATTGCTACGTAATCGCCCAAAGGTGTTTTGGGTTTGTGCGTGATGAAATAAAACACAGTTGGGATTACCGGTTGAATCCGGTGACGGTTTCAGCTTCTCAGGTGCTTGAACACGGAACAGGTTTTTGTTACGCAAAAAGCCACTTATTGGCTGCTTTACTTAGAGCGAATCAAATTCCGACTGCGATATGCTATCAACGTGTACGTCTCGATGACACCCCTAGCTTTTGTTTGCATGCACTAAACGCTGTGCATCTGCCTGACTATGGTTGGTACCGTATCGATGCACGTGGGAATACCCCTGAAATCGACGCTCAATTCACGCCTCCAGTTGAAAAACTGGCAATTGAGCGATATGGTTTGGGAGAGTTTTTTCTCGAAGGGCTCTATGAAGCGCCCTTATCATCTGTGACCAAGCTACTTGAGAGCTGTGAAACGATAGAGCAAGTAGCTCAGCGTTTAAGTGAAACTGATACTTTGGGCCATCAAAGCAATGAATAAAATGCCATTCTCTCTTCAGGTGACTATATTTCTTGTCACATTCTCGCTATTAGCTATTTATATGGTTGGCGGCTTAGAAACCGAAGATGGTAAAACTCTCTTGGTGATCGTACTTATTGGTGGCTTGATCTCCACACTCCGAGCAGCCTACCTAAGAAATAAGCAAATTAAGAAAGCGATAGCGCGTCAAAAAGAGCTGTCTTGAGCTTAACTCATCAGCTTTGCTTTTTTCGTCGCACTAACTGGCTCAATAAGGCTCTAAGCTTCGCGGGTTTAAGCGGTTTGCTTAAAAAGTTGAAGCCTTGCCCTTTCGCTATACTCGCCAACTCTGGTTCGGAGGCGGCTGAAATGATGCAGACGGGAACGTCTTGCCCCCATATCTCTAATAGCTCATTCGCTAATTTGATACCGTTTGAATACTTGTCTTCGCCTTCATCATGCGTCAGCTGGTAGTCCATGAGTAGCACGTCAGGTACAAAGTGTTTGGTACTATCATCGAGAATACTTTCGGCACTGTTGTAAGACAGCATCTTGCAGTTCCATTTGTTGAGCAGTGCTTCGGTAGCTTTAAGGTTTTCCTGTTGGTCATCAACATAAATGACATTTAAACCTTCGATATCGCTTTCATTAGCGATCTCTTGCGGAGCCTCGATGATTTTGGGTAAGTGGCTTTGAGGTAAGGATATAGAGAAACAGCTGCCCTTCCTTAGTTTTGAATCGAGAGAAATGGGGTGTTGAAGTAGTTCTGCTAAACGCTCTGCAACAGCCAGCCCTAGGCCTAAACCGGCAATACTCTTTTGAGTCGGGGCTCGATAGAAGTCTGAAAAAATACGCGCCTGGTCGGTTTCCGCGATGCCTGAGCCAGTATCATAGACGCATACTCTCACGCGTTCACCTTCGCGACGGCAGCCGACCAAGATCTTACCGCTTTCGGTATATTTAACAGCATTAGAAAAGAAGTTTTGCAGGATTCGTCGCAGATATTTTTTATCGGACTCTACCACCAGTGAACTGGGTACGAAATGTAGTTCAACCTCGTCCTTAACCAATACTTTAAATTCATTTACCAGGGGTTGAAGGATATCGTCTAATTTGAATCGGCTGAGTTGTGGCGACAGGGAGCCGGTATCCAGTCGTGCTATTTCGAGTAGTGAGGAAATGATACTTTCGGCGCTTAGAATCGCATCCCGAATTTGCACGATAGTGCTCATGTCTCGACGGTCTTCTTTTACATCTAGCAAGGTATTGGCATAGAGCTGAGCGGCGTTGATTGGTTGTAAAATATCATGGCTGGCTAGGGCCAGAAAGCGCGATTTAGTGGTATTCGCTTCTTCTGCCACGGCTTTGGCCTTTAGCAATTGCTCTTCAACTTCTTTTCTCAGTTCAATCTCTTTACGTAAATCCTGATTGATAGATTCAATCTGAGCGGTACGGCTTTGCACGCGTTGCTCCAAGTAAAGATTGTTTTGTTCGAGTTCATCCTGAGCGGCCATAAAGTCGGTGATATCGTCATAAGTGGTGACATAGCCTCCATCGGGAAGAGGGTTGCCCTTTATCTCGATAACGTGGCCGTTATGATGCTTGCGTACAACACGATAAGGCTTTCCTTGCATCAAATGTTTAAGACGTCGTTGAACATGCTCGTCAATGGCCCCAGGCCCCAATAGTCCGCGCTCAGCATTGAAGCGAACCAAGTCAGAAACTGCAATTCCGATTTGCAGCATGCCTTGGGGATAGTTAAACATTTCTTCATAGCGACGATTCCAGGCAACCATATTGAGGTCTCCGTTGACGACGCTAATGCCCGAAGAAATATTATCGAAGGACGCGAATAAAATATCCTGATTGAAACGCAGTGCTCGGGTCGTTTCTTCAAAGATATTAACGACTTCTTCTACCGCCAGCTTCTGACCACTCCTTAGGCTTTCTATCATGGCCTGAGAGGAGGCAACGCCAACAATGCCAGATAAGGATTGTTGGGCTTTTTTGATCAGTCGAGCGTCGGCTGTATTACCGCTGGTATGGTCGTATTCACCAAAGAGTTTGTTAGTGATGCTGCTGCCAACAAACTGTTCCAAAAGTGAGCGCAGGTCGAAGGTGCTAATATCGTCATAATTTTGGTATTCCGAGGCACGTTTTTGGGACTGGTTAGTAAAAGCCAGGGCTTGAATTCGGTCTGATAAAGTTGTTCTGTTTTGACGTGAAACGACGATAGTGGTGAGGATATTGGCGAGTAAGCTTAGAACCACACCTCGACTGAATTCATCGCTAAAGCTTAAACCAAAGAGAAACTCCGGGCGCAACCATTTTACACCCAGAGGGCCTTGCGAAAGTAAATCTGTTGATACCATGCCGGTATCAACCAGTAGCGGCAGCATTAAGGTGTAGGCCCAAGTGATCAGTCCTGCTGCCAGCCCGGCATAGATTCCCGTGGCATTACTTCGCGTCCAATATAGCCCAAAAATAATAGCCGGTGCCAGTTGAACAGCTAATGCAAAAGCTGTCAGGCCGATACTGGTCAAGGCTGCATTTTCAGCAAAAACGACCTGATAGAGATAAGCAAAAATAACGACCAGAACCACAGTCAATCGGCGCGCAAAAATAAGCGATTGTGTGTAGTCTTTAAAACGATTCGCCCCTTTTTGACGACGCATAATGATTGGTAGAATAACGTCGTTGCTTAGCATTTGGCTTAAGGTGACGGTTGCCACGATGATCATTGCGGTTGCCGCAGAAAAGCCACCCAGAAAGGCAATTAAAGAAAGTGTTTGCTGCTCTTGAGCCAATGGGATTGAGATGACATAGGTATCTGCCGAGACTTGCCCATCTGCAAACATCAGGTTTCCTGCCTGAGCGATAAAGTAGATACACAAACCGATGAGTGTCAGGTAAATAGGAAAGACATACCTGGCGGTGCGCAAGTGATTTTCTGATTGGCACTCGACAAAGGCTATATGGAACATTCTAGGCAGGCAAAAAATAGCGCACGCCGAAAGAAACATTTCAACAAAAAAGCGCAGGTCAATTGAGTCACTGACCGCGATAGTATTTAAGTCTTGCTTACTTAATTCAATTTGCTCTGGTGAAACGCCGCTCATCCAATAGAGTGCAAAACCCGTGACAAAAAATAAAGCCACTAGTTTGATCAGGGACTCAAAGGCCACAGCACTAACCAAACCTGCATGATAGCCAGAGACATCAAGCTGCCGGGAACCGAACAACAAAGCAAAGCCTATCATGCTGAAGGCGATCAGCAGGGTGACATCCTGATTACCGACCTGATGGGTATCGATGATCAAAGACAAGGTGTCTGAAACTGCTTTTAGCTGTAAAGAAATATACGGTACTGTCGCCAGTAAAATCACCAGGGTCGTGGTCGCAGCAATGCCTTGGCGCTTGCCGTAACGGGAGGCTAAAAAGTCGGCAATACTATGAATATGCTCTTGCCGACAAATTAGAAAAATCTTATTCAAGATTGGCCACCCTAGTGTAAACAGCAGTATCGGGCCAAGCAAAATTGGCAGGAAATCCCAGGTAGAAGTTGAAGCTGTTCCGACTAAACCATAAAAAGTCCAAGATGTGCAGTACACGCCCAAGGCCAAGGCATAGACATAAGGATGGCGAGACCAGGAGTCTTCAGAGAAGCGTGTTTGGTCGCCTTGTCTTGCAACCCAGAATAACAGAGCGGTATAAGCGATGATGGCAGTAAACACTATGCTGGCTGACACGATGACCTCTTCATTTAATTATTATTTCTGGAGTATTCGCTATGTATATACAGCTTGCTGACTATCGGTGAATAAAAACCAGTGCTGTATCGCATTTTTCATATAGTAAGGTCTACTACTTTAGTCGTAACTTAGACCAAAGTCTTGGTCCCTTCTCCTAAATTACTTGCTAGATTGGCCTTGGCTTCTGGAAATAAAAGAAGACCTGGAGGCTGTCGGAGAATTGCGATCGGGTAACGGTTTACCGAAAGATCGTGATTCTCCGACAGTCTACTTTAGCCTTAAATGTAAGGTTCAACTAAGCGGAGATGTGTCATGCAAGAAAATAATAATGAGCAAGCATCTGCGTACTGGCAATACAATATCAAACTCATGCTAAAGCTGTTATGCATTTGGTTTGTCGTATCGTTTGTATGCGGAATCCTACTGGTCGATGTACTGAATCAGATTCAAATTGGCGGCTATAAATTGGGCTTCTGGTTTGCTCAACAGGGCTCGATGTATAGCTTTGTTGTGTTGGTCTTTTATTACGCAAAAAAAATGGCGGCACTTGACCGCGAATTTAACGTAGAAGAATAGGAGGCTGATATGGAACTGCAAACCTTAACTTATATCGTGGTGGGTATTACATTTGCTATGTATATTGGCATAGCCATCTGGGCGCGTGCCGGGTCTACCAAAGAATTCTATGTGGCCGGTGGTGGTGTTCACCCCGTTGCAAATGGAATGGCAACCGCTGCTGACTGGATGTCTGCCGCTTCGTTTATCTCAATGGCGGGTTTAATTGCTTTTTATGGCTATGGCGGTTCGGTCTTCTTAATGGGCTGGACAGGTGGTTATGTATTGCTGGCAATGTGCTTGGCACCTTACCTAAGAAAGTTTGGTAAGTTTACCGTACCAGAGTTTATTGGCGACCGTTTCTACTCTAGAACTGCTCGTATTGTCGCAGTGGTTTGTTTGATCGTAGCTTCGGTAACCTATGTTATCGGCCAGATGAAAGGTATCGGTGTCGCTTTCTCCCGCTTCCTTGAAGTGGATTACGGAACAGGCTTGTTAACCGGTATGTGCATTGTTTTTTTCTACGCCGTCATGGGCGGAATGAAGGGCATTACCTATACGCAGATTGTTCAATATTGCGTATTGATATTTGCTTACACGATTCCGGCTGTCTTTATTTCTTTACACCTAACCGGAAATCCGATTCCACAGCTTGGATTGGGCAGTACTATGGTGGGTAGTGAAACCTTCTTGCTTGATCGACTCGATCAAGTCGTCTCGGAACTCGGTTTTGCTGAATACACCACACAGGCTCGGCTCAGTACCACGAACATGTTTGTTTATACCATGTCTTTGATGATTGGTACGGCGGGCTTGCCTCACGTGATTATACGCTTCTTTACGGTTCCTAAAGTGAAGGATGCGCGAACGTCTGCTGGTTGGGCGCTAGTCTTCATTACCATTCTCTATACGACTGCACCTGCTGTGGCAGCGATGGCACGCTTGAACCTAATGAATACTATTGAACCTGCTAAAGGCGAGCACCTTGTTTATGACGAGCGTCCTGATTGGTTCAAAAAGTGGGAAACAACAGGCTTGTTGAAGTTTGAAGACAAGAATGGGGATGGCAAGGTTCAATACACGTCTAACAAAGAAACAAATGAAATGGTGAAAGTGGATCGTGACATTATGGTTCTTGCTAATCCGGAAATCGCGCAGTTGCCTAATTGGGTTATTGCCTTAGTTGCAGCGGGTGGTTTGGCTGCCGCACTCTCGACCGCTGCAGGCTTATTGCTGGCTATTGCCTCGGCAATATCACATGACTTACTCAAGGGTGTCTTTAGGCCTGACATTTCAGAAAAGAATGAACTCATGGCGAGTAGGGTTGCCATGGCAGGAGCCATTGCCTTTGCAGGCTATCTCGGCTTTAACCCGCCAGACTTTGCCGCGGGTACCGTCGCCTTAGCCTTTGGCTTGGCAGCCTCTTCGATCTTCCCGGTCTTAATGATGGGTATCTTTAGCAAGAAGGTGACCAAGGAAGGTGCAATCGCGGGTATGATTTCCGGGATTGGTGTGACACTGCTTTACGTCTTCCAGCACAAGGGAATCATGTTTGTGGCTAGTACGTCTTTCTTAGGTGATATGCCAGCTAACTGGTTCTTGGGAATTGAGCCGAACGCCTTTGGTGCGATCGGTGCCGTGGTTAACTTTACCGTTGCCTTTGCTGTGTCGAAATTGACGGTTGAGCCTCCACAGCATGTTCAAGATTTGGTTGAACATATCCGTGTACCGGCTGGCGCTGGTGAAGCGCATGCGCACTAAGTTAGTGAATGAGAATTGATATTGTGGCCTCTTGGCGCTGGTCGTGTTGCGGCGCTAAGATTTTTTTGGGAAGTCTGCGGTTTAGGCTTCCCCCTTTTTCCTTCACTTGATGATAGATGGAGAATAAAAATGTTTAAAAACAAACATATGACGACAGCGATGGTGGTTGCACCCTTGCTCGCGATTGTGAGCTATTTTGCGACGGACTATATTGTTTCGGATATTCCTGAAAGCGCTGCACAGGGTGAAAGCTATGCCATGGTGGCCAGGTCTAACTGTCGTTATCAGAGCGGGCAATGTACCTTTAGAAATGGGGATTTAGAAGTTAAGTTTCAGCTGGTACAAACTGGCGGTAGTCAGCCAGTTCTAAAAGCGCGATCAAATCACCCTTTACAGGGAGCACAAGTTGCTTTGGTTAGTGAACAAAATAAAGATGCTCAGCCGCTAATGTTAGAAAAATCAGATGATGCGGGAGAGCAGTGGGCTATCTCACTACAAGGCCCAATTGATGATAAGAATGAATTACGAGTGGCGATGTTAGCAAATTCGACCACATTTTACGGCAGCACAGAAACAACGTTTTTCCAGTATGACACGATTTTTCCCAGAGATGATTGGTAGAGGCTTGCGCCGTTTGAATACAGGGTCATAAGTTTATGGAGCTAGATGATAAGAAACAATTTCTATCACAGTGCCCGCCTTTTAGTGCGTTAGGGGATGCTGCGCTAGAGCTGTGCCTGAAGAAGTTATCTATTTGCTATGAGAAAGCAGGCACCGAGATACAACAACAAGGCCTTGATGAAACACTTTACTTACTACGTTCTGGCAGCGTCGAGCTCAAAGACGCTCAAGGTCTATTTCTAGACCGCTTAAGTAGCGGTGATATCTATGGTGTTGGCGGTGAACAAAGGCCTGACGCCACCACAACTCAATTAACTTACCTCGAAGACAGCCTGGTTTATTGCCTGCCAAAGAGCTTTATAGACAGACTGTCGACCGAGAACGATACCTTTGCGCTGTTTTTCTCCCGTGAGACTGATAAGTCTTTGCAGATCACTGAACAGGCGAGTCACGACGCCACGGCGTATAGAGATTACCGGCTCAACCAGCTGGTGTCGGAGTTGATGGTTAAGTCGCCTTTGTGTGCATCGAAAGAGACCAGTATTCAAGAAGCTGCCTTGCAGATGTCCGACGCAAAAGTGAGTTCTATCTTGCTTTTGGATGAGGGGGAATTGTGTGGGATATTGACGGACAGAGACCTTCGCTCTCGTGTTTTAGCTAAAGGAATCGACCCTCAGCTTCCGGTTTCTGAAGTAATGAGTACAAGCCTGAGAACGATAAAAGCCGATCAAACAGTGTATGAAACACAGCTGTCTATGATGACAGCGAATATCCATCATCTTCCCGTTGTCGAGAATGCGAAACCGGTTGGAATTATTACGCTGAATGACTTTATCCGTGCTCAAAATAGTGAACCGGTTTATATGATTCAGGCAATTAACCGAGCCAGTAACCGGGATACGCTTTATTCACTCAGTAAACAGTTGCCTGAACTGACCTGCAAGCTTATTCGCGCCAATGTTAGAGCCGATGAGATTGGCCGGATCATTACCTCGATCACCGATAGCATAACTCGTCAGCTGATTGTCCTTGCTCGACAGACTTTTGGAGATGAACCATGCGAATACGCCTGGGTGGTATTTGGCTCACAGGCTAGACAAGATCAGATGCTTGGCTCAGATCAAGATAACGGTATGATTCTCGATGATGCTGCAACACAGGAAATGGAAGATTACTTTAAACGCTTTGCTGAATTCGTAAATGAAGGCCTGGACAAATCAGGTTTGAAATATTGCCCGGGAGAGGTGATGGCGCAGACTGATAAATGGCGTCAGCCTTTAGAGGTTTGGAAGCAGTACTTTACTCGCTGGATCCGTCAGCCTGAACCCAAGGCGCTAATGCATGCCAGTATTTTTTATGATATTCGCCACGTTGCTGGCAAGCGTGAGCTGACGAAGTCTTTAAGTAACTTGGTATTGGAGGAGGCTCAAAAGAACACCATCTTTCAGGCATGTATGTCAGAAAATGCGCTTCAGACCTCACCGCCTTTAGGCTTTTTCAAAACCTTTGTGCTAGAGAAAGATGGCAATCACAACCCGGTATTGGATCTAAAACTACGGGGCACCGTGCCGATTGTTGCCCTGGTTCGTTTGTACTGCTTGATGAAAGGAATTGAAGAGGTAAATACCAGTAACCGGCTACAAGCTTTGGAAAGTGCAAAAGTACTCTCTGCCTCCGAAGCGAGCAACCTAAGAGATGCTCATGAGTTTATTGCTCGTTTGCGTTTGGATAGTCAGAGTAGGGCAATGATGCTGTCGCAGCCAGCGACAAACCACTTAAACCCGGATGAGTTATCTCCTTTGTTGAGGCATCAGCTTAAAAGTGCGTTTTCGGTTGTTGCTGAAAGTCAGCGCTTGTTAAAAATGCGGTTTGCTCATGGTTCTATATAAGCTTCAATACTGGTTAAAAAAACGGAATTGGTATCGCCAGGCACAGCGAACGCCGATCGCAGAGCTTTATGCCCAGCCTTCCTTGTCGGGGGGGACGAAGGTGATAGATCAAGACTTTCTGGTAGTCGATTGTGAAATGAGTGGTTTGGACCCGAAGTCGAATGAATTGCTGAGCTTAGGTTGGGTGCGTGTAAAAAATGGCCGGATTGATTACGCAACACGAAAACATCTGCTGGTGCACTCCAAGCAAACGGTAGGAGAAAGCATTCAGATACATGGCTTATGCGATCAGCGATTGGCCGGTGCCTCGAGTGTGTCGATGGCTTTGGGCTTGTTAGCTAAGCATGCAGAAGGTGCAGTATTGGTGTTTCATCATGCTGTACTCGATATCGCCTTTATTCAACGTGCGGCATTCAACTGCTTTGCTTGCCCATTGCTGTTTTCTTATATCGATACCATGCAGATAGAGCAAGGGCGCTTGGCGCGAAGTGGTCAAAGTGCGCCTTTGCAGCTAGCATCTTGTAGGGACCGCTATGGTTTACCCGCTGCTTTTCAGCACAATGCAATGTTTGATGCCGTGGCAACCGCTGAGTTGTTTTTGGCGCAATATTCCCACTTAAAGTCGGCTAGAGGTCTTAGCCTGGAAGGTTTAGCGCCCAGAGTCAGCTAGCTTTTCCATATTTCAGCTACTTTCTGCGGGAGTAGCATCTATACTCTTGATATCAATGCTCAGGAGCCGTACATGTCTCACTTTGAAATCGACCCGATGCTGGCAAAGGTCGCCGAAAACCTTTCTCTTGCATGGGCTTATCTCGATGCCGACCTTAACTATCGTAAGGCAAGCTCTCGCTATGCCAAATCATTTCATCTATCTATAGAAGAGGTAGAAGATAAACCGCTGGTTGAAGTGATTGGTGAGAAGGCTTGTGCTCAGCTATCTCCCTACTTGGCAAGAGTGCTTAGCGGGGAAGAAGTTCGATTAGATAAAGACATTGAGCTAGACCTTAGAACCGGCATGATCTACAGACAAGCAACCTACCTTCCGCAAATTAGAGAAGGTAATGTTGTTGGCTTTTTCGTCTTTATGAATGACCTGACGGAAAACAACAAAGCAATTAATACACTTCGTCGTTTGCACCTCATTACTGCCGACAGTGAATTATCAGTTGAAGAAAAAATCCAGCGAGTTTTGGCCTTGGGAAAGCAGACTTTCGAGTTACCTTTGGCTTTGGTCAGTCATATTCATAATCAGCGATATGTCGTTAAGTATTCCGACACTCCGAATGGTGAAGTAAAACCTGGTGATGAATTTGAACTGGGCATTACTTACTGTATCCACACCCTTAATGCCAATGGACCAACAGGCTTTGATCATGTAGAGAAAAGCTGCATTAATACGCATCCTTGCTACGAGGCTTTTGGCCTGGAAAGTTATATTGGTGTGCCGCTAATCGTGTCAGGTGAACGCTTTGGTACGCTAAACTTTTCTGGTCCTGAAGCACATGCCAGACCCTTTAGTGATGACGAATTTGAACTCATTCGTTTATTTGCCCAATGGATAGGTAATGAACTGAGCAAACAGCTTGTTGCAGAAGATTTAGCACGTCAGAAGACTTTACTGGAGTCGATGAGTCAGCAGGCCAGAATTGGTGCATGGGAGTGGGACATGCTGGAAGACCGGCTTTACTGGTCACTCATGACAAAAGAAATTCACGAAGTACCCGAAGGCTTTGAACCTGATGTCTCTACAGCGATCAATTTTTATAAAGAAGGTAGAAGTAGAGAGCTAATTACCGCCGCGGTGAACAAAGGTATTGAAGAAGGCATTGCTTGGCAAGAAGAGCTGCAGCTGGTGACAGCTAAAGGCAATGAAATCTGGGTTTCTGCACTTGGCCAGTCAGAATTTAAAGACGGCAAGTGTGTACGCTTATTTGGCTCATTTCAAGATGTTGATAAAAAGGTAAAAGCCGAGCTGGAGTTAAAAGAAGCGAAGGAAAAAGCAGAACAGGCAGCGCATTCAAAAAGTGTCTTTCTAGCCAATATGAGCCATGAAATTCGTACGCCTATGAATGGTGTGCTAGGGATGCTGAGCGTATTGGATACAGAAAGCCTAGATGACTCTTCATCGCAAAAGGTGGCAATTGCTAAGAAGAGTGCAAGCTCTTTGCTTTCTTTACTCGACGACATTCTCGATTTTTCCAAGGTTGATGCAGGGCACCTTGTACTTGATGAAGGTGCGATAGATTTAAGGGAATTATTCGAATCTTTTGTCGATTCGGTGCGCTTCGATATGGAAGCCAAGGACTTAAAACTCGAATTGCACTTGGAAGGCTTCGAGCAAGCGTGGGTTAAAGCAGATGCAGGAAGAATTCGTCAGATTCTTAACAACTTAGTTGGTAATGCGATTAAGTTTACCTCAGAAGGTAGTATTACAATTAAGGCTAGTTTGGTGCAGCAGAAGGACAGAAAGATATTGCGTTGTGCCATTGTTGACTCGGGTATTGGTGTTGAAGCCGAGAAGCTTGAACAGCTCTTTAACCCTTTTACCCAAGCAGACTCAAGCACAACCAGAAAGTACGGTGGCACGGGTCTCGGGCTTGCGATTGTTAAACAGTTGAGTGAGTTGATGAAGGGAGGTGTATGGGTAGAAAGTACACCTGGCAAAGGCAGCACATTTCGATTTGGACTTAATCTGGGTGTTGCTGAGGCACCGGAAGTTTCCCTGAAAGGTGAGTCAGAGTGTTCGGGCATTAAACCTCATGCGGTGCAGATATTATTAGTTGAAGATAATGAAATTAACCAGCTGGTTGCCAAAGAATTGCTGTCCCATATGGGGTATCACATCGACGTGGCTGGCAATGGTGTAGAAGCTTTGGCTACTTTAAACAGTAGCGATAAAATATATGACCTGGTGTTAATGGATTGCCAGATGCCTGAAATGGATGGCTATGAAGCAAGTAAGAACATCCGCGAAGGCTTAGGCGGCGAGGCGTATAAAAATGTCCCAATTCTGGCGTTAACGGCCAACGCAATGAAAGGTGACAGGGAGAAGTGCCTGGCGGCCGGCATGACAGATTATGTGAGTAAACCAATTATAAGAGAAGATTTAGAAAGAACCTTACACAAATATGTCTAGGTGTTTGAAACACTCGACTTCCAATATTTAGCTGTAACGACTCGAAATAAAGGCGTTAGCAATAATTTTTATGTATAGAAGGGAATAGCTGAACAATCCCGCTCTGCGCTTGATAGTCTGCAACAATCCAAATCTGCTCGAAAGGGTGCCCTTCAGGAACATGGATTTTGTCTCTTAAGGCGATGATTTCTTCTGATGTCCATGCGGGGTGTGCATTTCGAATGATCAGCCATACGCGTTGGGACTTGTAGTGCTTTTGGGCTTTGTTCATCAGTATTCTATTCAGAGCGCTAAGCAGACGCTCATGCACGTTGGAACAGTTAGCCTGCTCGCGCAGTGCTTCACGTGTTTTATCCGTCAGGTCACGTTTCAATATCGCCATTGCTTCGGCTTCAGAGCCGTATAGGTGCGCAATTTCCAAATCGAGTCGAAGGCCTTCCAACTCGCAGGATACATCTGGCTTATTTGGTTTGTTGTGCCAAATATGCCGAATTTCTTGACCGTGTAGCCTTTCATAGTGACGCATAAAAAGCTTGGCAGCTTCATGTTCGAGGGCTATCTTCTCGTCGGCACTGCTTGAAAATTGTTGCATAAACTAATACCCGGTTAGGCAGTCTTACTGTGCCTAGATAGAGCGACTTTATGAGAGTAGCTTATAAAGTCTTGGGTAGGACTTCAATGCCCTACCTATAACTTCTAGGGAGTCGATAGATTCAGCAATTAGGTAAAAGACAGCCTGCCATATTTAACTGGCTAAGCCGTGAAGCTTATGTTAATTTTCGCGCCCTTTTTATTTGTCCTTCTTCTAGTGGTATTAAAGGTGGTAGTGGAATGATTTCGGGTTTTGACTTTGGAACCTCAAACTGTGCAATAGGTATTCACGATAGTAATTTGAATAGCGTCCGTTTGCTCGAGCTAGAGCAAGGCAAGCGCTTTATGCCGTCGACTTTGTATGCTTTAGACCGGGAACTGATTAGTGAAAGTGTCGGCTTGTCTATTGCCACTGATGAGCTTAAGTCAGACTATATCGACCTGCGCAGTAACCACTTAGCTCGTGCTCAACATGTTCGTCGGGAGCAAGGTTTTGGTTCAGACGAAAGAATAGTCTATGTCGGCCATGAAGCCTTTGAAGAGTATTTACAATGGCCGGGAGAAGGCTACTTTGTAAAGTCCCCGAAGTCTTTTCTGGGTGCCAGCGGACTTCGTCCAGAAGCGGTTTTTCTATTTGAAGATATCGTTACGGCAATGATGCAATCTATTAAAGCGCGTGCGGAACAGACACTTGGCGATACGATATCGCATACTGTAATTGGTCGCCCTGTAAACTTTCAAGGTTTGGACGCCGAGCAGAGTAACCGTCAGGCCTTGGAAATTCTGCAAACCTCAGCAAAACGTGCTGGTTTTAAAGATGTTGAGTTTTTATTTGAGCCTATTGCCGCAGGCCTGAGTTTTGAACGTTCACTCGATGCAGATAAAACGGTTTTAGTTGTCGATATCGGTGGTGGAACGAGCGACTGTGCCATGGTTAGAATGGGGCCTTCTTACCGAGATAAGAGCGATCGATCAAAAGATTTTCTAGGGCATAGCGGTGAGCGAGTAGGGGGGAACGATCTTGATATTCAGCTGGCAGGAAAGCACCTCATGCCACTTCTGGGCATGTTGTCAAAAACCAAAAGCGGTCTTCCTGTTCCCACCCAGCTTTTCTGGGACGCAGTGAGCACTAACGATGTATCGGCTCAGACACGGTTTAATGAACTTAATACAGGCTTGGATATTGAACAGCTACTACGCGATTGTGTTGAGCCAGACTTGATCAAACGCTTTATCTCAATGCGAAATAATCAGCAGCAACATCAGCTTGTTCGCAGCGCAGAGCAATGCAAAATCGCCTTGTCCTCAGCCGATAGGGTTTCAAGCTCACTTGAGTTTATCGAAGATGGGCTGAGTCAAGACGTAAAGCTAGAGCAGTTTGCTGAAGCAATTGACCGACCCTTGATGAAAATGCTGAGCTTGATGGAAGAAGCGATTACACAAGCGCAAACACAACCCGATCTAATTTTTATAACGGGGGGATCGGGTCAGTCCCCTGTTATTCGTAAAGCAATTCACAATAAATTTGGTGACATCGAGGTGCTTGATGGCGACCACTTCGGCAGTGTCGCATCGGGTTTAACCGTTTGGGCGAATCAAATATTTTAATTGCAGAGTCTGTTCGCTGAACTCATTTACTGATATTTGGCTGCCGTAATAAACTCACCAAAGGCCTCACACCAAACAATGACTGAGCTAAAGTCAGCTATATTGGTGCCCTGAGGCACTTTGACGACAAAGTTTTCGAAGGTTGTCACGTCACCAACTTGAAGCATTGACGACTTCAAGCGCTGAAAATCAAGCTCGGTTTCTACGAACTCTTTAGAAAGATAAAGCTTATAGTCTGGCCCGGGAGCCAGTT
Source organism: Oleiphilus sp. HI0043 (assembly GCF_001634935.1). NCBI lineage: Bacteria > Pseudomonadati > Pseudomonadota > Gammaproteobacteria > Oceanospirillales > Oleiphilaceae > Oleiphilus > Oleiphilus sp. HI0043. Next base: position 40,446 of record NZ_LWEY01000102.1, read on the forward strand.
GGCCAGCTAAAGAAATGTACTCAGTGTTAAGCGAAACGATGCCTTCGCCCCAGTGAAAGGTGTCGCTATCCTCTAGGTCTCTTTTAAACTTCCCGGTATATCGCGCTTGCGAAGAAATCTCTGAGATCGTTGACTCTGAAGGCGCAGTCGGTGCCGTTAGAATTGGCAGGATATATATCCCCAAACCGATACCCAATGCGCCTATAGATAAGTGGCTTGCTAAGAGTAAAGTAATTGTTTTTAGTTTCATAAAGAACCTGTTGCTTGGTCTGGTTATGTTTATTTTGTTGCGATTCCAATGAGAAGGGCAATGACCCCAACAATCAATTCAGCCCATGTATTTTTGTACTTCGTATCATGTGCTTTTTCTTTGTAATAAGCTGATTCTTCATAAGCTCTTTCCATCGACTCAATATTATCTGGAGTACCAGGGAGACTTCCAATTTTAGAAGCTTGTTGATTAGCGCGCTCAGATCTTTCCTCATAAGTTTTTGCCCGAGCGAGCCTTTCTTGACTTGTGGTTGCACAGCCGAACAGCTGTGTTAGAGATAAAATAAAGATGGTGTTTTTGATCAATTGATATATTTCCCTATAAAGATTGTCTAACGCTGCGTTAACCGAAGGCGAGTTCGGTAGGGCGCTTGGTTAAACTCTTACTGAAGTTTTCCATATTTGGCTAGAATTTGTTTATATTCATCAGTTGTCTTGAACTTCGTCAGCTCCTCACTGAATCTCAATGACAGCTCTTCAAGCCCTGGCTTCTTCGCAAAAGCTAAATAATTTCCGCCAGGGCAATAACGCTTACTCCCAACGATAGTTAATTGATCCAAAATAACCATCTCCCGAGCTTTATGAAAGCCAACTAGCTCGACACCTATTGCTAAATCGATGCGACCCAGTAACAGCATATTCAAGCTTTGTTCCAAAGTCGGTACTCGCGATGCATTCTCTAATAGGTGAGAATTGTCTAACTCATCACAATATTTATAGCCAAGAATTGCCCCCACACGCAGGTTTTTAGGGTTATTTAAGTCAATAGAAGAAATAGAGTTTGTTGCTTTCTTAAAAAATACAGTAACGCCTTTAGACACTGGCTCACTAGGAAAGTGTAGGAATTCCTTTCTTTCTTCAGTTATAGAAGCGGCTAGTATTGCGTCAGCTTTTTTGTTTTTAACTAAACCCAAGCAGCGTTTTCATGGCAATAATCGAATATTAGCTGTTACGCCAAGCTTCTGAAATACTGATAACGCAACTTCTACGTCGGTTCCCACCACTTTATTATCTTCTTCATAGGCAAATGGAGGCCATGGATCTGTGACAATGTCTATTGCTTCATTTGCCCACGCCAACTGTACACAAAGTAAAGCAATTATGAACAATAAGAACTGATTTACTGACAACTTCATATCTGCCCCTTGATCATCAGTGTAGAAAAATTCCAGTTACTAGCTTAGTTGAAAACCCCCTCTTAGGAAACTTAACGATGCCCCTATGAGGCCTTGTTAGCTGCTTTTTGCATACTTTGATTTTAACCGTTTATGACGATGAGCAAATATTGATTGAAATACTGGTTTAAATAAATAACCTAAAAAGCCTAATTTACTTTTGAAATAAACGACATCTCTTATTTTTGCCCCTGAACCATCAGCTGAAATAGTTTGCTCATGTGACCACACATTATTG
>NZ_LWEY01000103.1:0-633 GCF_001634935.1 Oleiphilus sp. HI0043
CACCGATCAGCCCGCAGTTTTTCGGGCTCTCTAAAAACCAATCTCCTGAGCAGCGTAAGGCATCAGTTCAGGCATTGGCTACTGATATATCTAACAAAGTCAAAGCGAAGGCGGTGCGCCAATACTCCAGTTCAGTTCCTGGTTTTGTGCTAAAAATGAAAGCTGAAGAATTACAGAATCTTCGCAACGACCCTCGCGTACTTTTGATAGAGCAAGATCAGGTAATGAGTGCTAGCGTAACGCAAAACAGTGCGACATGGGGCCTTGACCGAATCGATCAAACTGCTTTGCCGCTTGATACCACCTATAGCTATGAGCTAGATGGTAGTGGTGTAAATGCCTATATCATCGACACGGGTATACTTACTTCGCATAGTGATTATGCAGGTCGAGCTACAAGTGGTTGGGATTTCATTGATAATGACGCAGACGCTTCTGACTGTAATGGCCATGGTACTCACGTTGCTGGAACCGTTGGTGGCAACACTTGGGGTGTTGCAAAAAATGTAAATATGACAGCGATTAGAGTACTTGATTGTAATGGTTCAGGAACAGCTTCGGGCGTAATTGCAGGTATTGATTGGGTAGCAGCAAATGCTAAATTTCCTGCTGTAGCAAACATGAGTCTTGGTG
>NZ_LWEY01000104.1:0-913 GCF_001634935.1 Oleiphilus sp. HI0043
AACTTTATATAAGAATCAGGCATCACGCTTGAAGTCTGCTGGACTATAAGCCTTTTACAGCTCCTCTATGCTTTTAGGGGAGCTGTTTTCAGCAGCTAGTAGAACTTCTAACTTTCCAAGAACATAAGGTATCGCTTGTCAATGACTCATCAAACCAAACTAGTTAAGAGAAGCTTTCTATTGGGCGGTGCTGGCGTAGCAGCATTGGCGATGATTGTAAGTACTTTTGTATTTGATGAAGGGGGGGCGGCTCATACTAGTCTCCTCAGTCTGAATCAAGGCAGCAGGTTATCTCAGCTTGAGGATCGGCCATTGGCGAGTGATCAGGCTGAAGGTGTTCAGCTTATCAATGCCCTTGCATACGAGAGTCGACTAGGTACATTGCCTGACTCGCTTCAAGGGACTCAAATGCAGCAAAGTCTGCAGGTGGATGACCAGGGTAACTTACGTATCTCCAGCGATATCAAAAGAGTGTTTGATTACTTCCTTTCGACCATTGAGGAAGAAGAGTTGGATATCGTGCTGGCTAGAATTGATGAATACTTGAGTTACTATTTGCAGGAGCCTGCACTGACTCAGTCAAAACAGATCTTGGCTCAGTATATCTCACTAAAGCAAGCGCTGTATGACTATGAACTCAGTCGCTCAGAGTCAATTAAAGGCATGATGGAGAGCGGAGAGTTAATGGCCGATAAAGGTCGTTATGTCGCTTTGTTAAGTGAGCAGCTAAATGCTCAGTCAGAAATGCGTGCGCAATATTTGGATGCAGAGGTCTACGAGGCATTTTATGCCTCAGAAGAGGCTTATGATCAATATACTCTGGCTAGACTAAGTGTAGAAGCTGAGGAAGGCTTGAGCGAAGAAGAAAAAGCTCAACGACTAGCGCAAGTCGATGCTCAAGCGCCTTATGACA
>NZ_LWEY01000105.1:0-1022 GCF_001634935.1 Oleiphilus sp. HI0043
TCCAACGCTTGGTTCGTTTGTCAGTAGCCTGGCGTCAGTCATCTTCAAGATGATGCTATTGATTGCTGTTGCATCAATGGTTGGTATTGAAACTACTTCTTTCGTTGCAGTACTCGGTGCTGCTGGCTTGGCCGTTGGTTTGGCATTGCAGGGCAGTTTGTCAAACTTCGCTGGCGGTGTTTTGATCTTGCTATTCAAGCCTTTCAAAGTAGGCGACTTAATTGATGCTCAAGGCCATATTGGTGTCGTTAAGGAAATTCAGATCTTTAACACAATTCTAACAACGGCAGATAATCGCGTCGTTATTATTCCAAACGGTGCCCTATCAAATAGCAGTATGGTTAATATCAACCAGCTGGATACTCGCCGTGTTGATTTCGTTTTTGGTATTGGTTATAGCGATGATATTGATAAAGCGAAAGCGATTATTGAAGGCTTGATCACTTCAGATTCTCGTGTATTAAAAGATCCTGAGCATTTGATTGCGATCTCTGAATTAGCGGATAGTTCAGTCAACTTTACCGTTAGGGTTTGGACTAAGACGGCGGACTACTGGGCAGTTCACTTCACAATGTTCGAAGCAGTTAAGAAAGCGTTTGATGAGCAAGGAATTAGTATTCCGTTCCCTCAACAAGACGTACATATGCATACAGTTCAATAACCTACGCACTAGCGCCGGTTATTTAAGACGTTATTTGTTTTGCTGATAAAAGGCGCTCTTTTGAGCGCCTTTTTTATTAATAAACGTATTTCCTAACCTGCGAAAGAATGAAAACAAGTGTGATAATACTGCTGAAAAACTGGAAAAAAACTCATCTATAAACGACGCTAATAAAAAGATACTTTTTGTTACTTCAACTTATCTTTGTTCGTGACTAAGATGAAGTTAAGAAAGAATTTAGTATCAACGAATTTTGCTGGTCTCTATCTGCCTGTGCATAGCGCTTCAGAAATACGAAGTGACTGAGACAAAGCAATAATTACGATTGTCTCGATCTACTAAAGACAAAAATAACGAGTGT
>NZ_LWEY01000106.1:0-1426 GCF_001634935.1 Oleiphilus sp. HI0043
CCCCATAAAAAATCCCTGACTTATCTAAACATGCCAGAACTTTATCATATAGACACTAAGCGTATGTGGATTTATATCAATTTAAGGAGGGATTAGTACTGGCCAGCGCTTTGTTAAGTACACTTTGTAAATCTTCCAGGCGTAAGGGTTTTGCAAGAAAGTGCTCCATACCTGCCTCCAGACAGCCTTCCTGATCTTCCTCAAAAGCATTTGCCGTCAACGCAATCACCGGTTTGTCGTATCCAAGTTCACGTATTTGGCGAGTCGCGTCAAGACCGTTCATTATAGGCATACGTACGTCCATCAGGAGAATATCAAAATTATCGTCCTGTTTTATTCTATTCACCGCATCAAGACCGTCCCTTTCTACTTCGCAGTTAGAGATACCTAGTGAATTTAGTAATGCCTCGAGCATCACACAGTTCATTTCAACATCATCAACTATCAGCACCCGTACAGCAGAATAATCAACATCGTTCAGTGAATTGCTTGCGATATCCGGGTCTTGGTCTGTTTGTGGTTCTTCAACAAGCTCAACCGGCAGATAAACAGCCATTGTCGTACCCTTACCAAGCGAGCTATATACCTGTATATCTCCTTCCATTCGTTCAACAATACGACGAGTGATAGCCAGACCTAGACCCGTCCCCTCCATATGCTTTTGCGTATCATCACCCACCTGAACAAAATCCTGAAATAAACGTTTTTGGTTCTCTTCCGAAATACCATTTCCAGTATCACTCACCTGAATTTTCAACTGCCCATCACCTAGCATACTCATACTTAGCCCAATATGGCCTTGCTCCGTGAACTTTGCCGCATTAGATAGGAGGTTAAGAATAACTTGTGACAGGCGGTTAGGGTCGGTATTGATAAAAATAGGTTCATCAGCACCCGAGATAGAAAACTGAACCCCCTCTTGCACACGCGGTTTTATCAAACGATAGAGTTGACGCAGGCACTGTGAAAGATCAAAAACCTCTAGGTTCAGAGAAACGCCCTGCGACTCAAATTTACTGAAATCCAATACATCATTAATAATTGAAAGTAAAAGTTCACCAGAAGAAGTTATATTCTCGACACGAGCTTTAGCGCTAATATCCTTAATCTCTTTTGCTAGAAGCTGAGCATTCCCCAACACACCATTAAGCGGTGTTCGAAGCTCATGACTCATCGTAGCCAAAAACAACTCCTTACTTCTAGCTGCCGCCTGGGCTTCATTTGTAGCAACTTCTAGAGACTCCATCATCTTCTTATTTAGTCGAATCTCTTGACTTAATTCTTCTTGTTTACGCTTTTCAAGGCTAATCAAGCCATAGATACAGAATGCAACCGTACACAGAACGATTAAGGTAAAAATCAATTTGAGCCAAATCCAGTTTTCTGGAGAACTCAAAGAAGCAGGAAGTAAGTCAAGTTTAAGTAA
>NZ_LWEY01000107.1:0-584 GCF_001634935.1 Oleiphilus sp. HI0043
CATGGGCCGTGAGTGCCGTCTAGCTGGATATCACCTTCATCATCAGCCATTGTTTTGTCAAATGATGACATAGCCATATACATGTAAGCCTGATCACCATCAGCAGCACCAGCATTCCACCAGTTATCTGCAAGACCATAGTTGATAACGACACCTTCCATCTTACGGAACTCACCCGTCGCGCCCAAAGCAACAGCGGCTTTACGGCTCTCTAGGAAAGCAGGGCGGTCATCAGTAAAGGGATCAGCTGCAACAGAACCGCTGCCATCTAGATCCTGAGAAAGCTTAGCTTCAGCCCAATCATTGATTTGCTGATCAGTAATATAGCTTGGGCTAGCAAGTGTGCCCACATCATATTCAGCAATTGCAGCTTCGATATCAGCTTCAGCACCGTGCGCAAGCTCAATCCACTCAATTGCAAAAGCAGCTTCAGAAGGATCGCTAACACCATTCGTCTGAGTGACTTTCGCAGCGTATAAAGTACCAGAGCTCATATCACCTGCTGCATCAGCAACAAACTTGAAGAACACAACACCCGTTCCGTCATCACTCAAGAATACTGTTTTCTGGTCAGGCATCACTAC
>NZ_LWEY01000108.1:0-768 GCF_001634935.1 Oleiphilus sp. HI0043
TATGATTGGCCAGTCGGCAGCATCGCGAGAGTCTAAATTTGGATCCGTTTCAGCTCCCCAGCGTTTTTGATACAAACCGTCAGGGTCATAGAGTCTCGACTGCTTTTCAAGATCGAAGTGGCGCCCTCCTCTTGGGTCAACCCCCACGCCTGCAATGTATTGCCAATTGCCCCAATTTACTGCCAAGTCAAAGTCAATGAGACAGTACTCAAACCAAGCTGCTCCATAGCGCCAGTCCACGCTCAATTCATTAACCAAACAACTGGCTGCGATTTGTCGGCCTCTGTTTGATAGATACCCCGTGTTTTTTAGTTCCTTCATGCAGGCATTGACAATCTTGAAAGGCGTTTCGCCTTCACACCATTTACTGAAGCGTTCAGGGTAGAAACTAGTAAGCGGGGGTGACTTTTTGGATCCTTGGAAACTAAATAGTTGGTCTCCTTTTAGAAAGTGCCACCATTGGAAATATTCTCTCCACAATAGCTCGACATATAGCCAACGAGATGAATCGTTAGACCCGTTTTCCTGTTCGTATTCAAGCAATTTCTTGATGACCTGGCGTGGAGATAGACAGCCGCTACTTAACCAGGGTGATATTTTGCTGCTGTTGGTCCAGCCGGATAATTCATTCCTTACTGTCTTGTAGCGACGGGGCGCATCACTGGAGAAATACTCGAACAGATGGCCAAACGCTTCGCGTTCACCACCGGTAAAGCGGAGCGAAGTCGTATTCACAGGAAGCCAATCAGGAATCTTCTCTGCTTCCAA
>NZ_LWEY01000109.1:0-1118 GCF_001634935.1 Oleiphilus sp. HI0043
GGGTACTTGTTATGCACCATCTCAGTCAGGTCACCACCATCGTCAAGAATCATATTGGCATCCCAAACTTTGCTACCATCTTTTTCAGATAGTATGGTTTGCTCGATGCACCAAAGGAACTCTTCTTCTGTTTCACCTTTCCAGGCAAATACTGGAATACCCGCTGCTGCAATTGCCGCTGCTGCATGATCCTGAGTAGAGAAAATGTTACATGATGACCAGCGAACGTCAGCACCAAGGTCGACCAAAGTTTCGATTAGAACTGCTGTCTGGATTGTCATGTGGATACAACCCATGATTTTTGCACCAGCCAATGGTTGTGCTTCTTTATATTTTCTACGTAAAGCCATCAGTGCAGGCATTTCGCCTTCAGCGATTTGAATTTCTTTACGGCCCCAATCGGCTAGATTGATGTCGGCAACTTTATAATCTGTGAAGCTCATAATTATGTCCTGTCTTGTGGGCCGGATTGCTTTCCGGCCAACGTAATATTGAGTGCAGGCTGAAGTAGGTTCAGTCTGTCGTATTAGTAAAAATTACTGTCTTTAAACCTTTGCAGCTGCTTTCAAGGCATCGATCTTGTCAGTTTTTTCCCAGGTGAAAGCGGTGAAGGTCTTAGTTTTCTCTTCGCCGTTTTCCTTGTAACTATAGGTATGCTCAAAAGGTTCGCGTCCGAAATGTCCATAGGCAGCAGTAATTTGGTACATCGGATAAAGCAATTCTAGTTGATTCTGGATTGCATAAGGTCGAAGATCGAAAACTTCACGGATTATTTTCGCGAGCTCGATATCTGAAACTTTACCAGTTCCAAAAGTATTAACAGAAATAGAAGTTGGTTCAGCAACGCCGATAGCATAAGAAACCTGGATTTCACAACGATCAGCTAAACCCGCAGCAACGACGTTCTTGGCAACATAGCGGCCCATGTAAGCAGCAGAGCGGTCAACTTTTGAAGGGTCTTTTCCAGAGAATGCGCCGCCACCATGTCGTGCCATACCGCCGTAGGTATCAACGATAATCTTACGGCCTGTTAAGCCAGCATCACCGACTGGCCCACCAATTACAAAGTTGCCGGTTGGGTTGATGTGATACAAAGTATTGTCACTTAGCCACTCAGC
>NZ_LWEY01000110.1:0-553 GCF_001634935.1 Oleiphilus sp. HI0043
TTGCACAGCATAAAGGCTACCCCACTAAAGCGCACCTAGAAGCGCTTCGTCAATTAGGCGTCAATAATCTGTATCGGCGTTCATTCAAACCTGTAAAGCAGCTTCTCGAGCACAAATAAATAAAAACTCCTAGTGCTTGTTTCTTAGACTCTGGCGGATTTTTTGTGAACTTTGTGCTGTATCACCTGTCATCGATTTCACATTTTTTATCATTTGTCGAAAAGTTGACGCTTTTTGTTGCTAAATAATGATGTTTATCCGTCAATTTAAGTGTTCTGGCGCTAAGATTTCCTTACTCAAGATCGAAATTTAATAGTGGAATCTTCTCATGCATACATTTTTCCTCAACACTGGTGAAAAGCGAATTGCCGCTCTTACAAAGAACCTATTAGCTTCAAGTGTGGCCATTCTTTTAACGGCTTGTGGTTCTGGTGGCGGCAGTGAAGAGTCAAATTCCACTCCGGATGATGGTAATACCAATACCGTGACTACAACGATTAGCGGTACCGCTATAAAAGGGGTCGTTTCAGAAGGCTTGGTAAACTTATACTCA
>NZ_LWEY01000111.1:0-736 GCF_001634935.1 Oleiphilus sp. HI0043
TTAGCAAAGTGTTTTCTGATCAGACGATCACAGAACTGAGTATACGCATTCACCGCCAGCTTCCCGCTTCTGCATTAGACCCGGTGCTAAAGCTGGCACGAACTTACGGCATGGAAAGCCTGAGCATTCAGACGATTCAGCCATGAAGATCAAAAGTGCTCACATAACAACAGCAAGTCTCTTTGCGATCGCGCTCCACTTTTCCCTGGCACTAGCTTATAGCATCTATAGCTTGCCCTCTACTATTGCCATAAGCGGAGCTCAACAAGCAGGTGAAGACGGCTTAATAGCAGGCCTGGGTCTGGCAGGAAGCTTTGTGGATACCAGTGCCGCGGCCTCAAGTGAAGAAGCACCCAACGAGCAAGTTCAAGAAGAGCTTGTCGATATCAAAGAAACCCAAACACCAGACGAAGTCGCAGAAATCGAACCAGCGCTTGAAGCAATAGAAGAAACAATAGAAGAACCCACACCCGTCGAAACAATTGATATGGAGAAGAAGCAAACAGATCTGCCAGCCGAGCTTCCTGCTCCTGAGCAGGTGGCTAAAAAGCTAGAAACGACTCAACCAGAAACTAAGCAAGCAGAAACAAAGCAGGCTGAAGACAGCAAAACTCAGGAAGACATATTTGATAGTAAACAAAACAGTCGAGCAACTATCAAAGCAACGGGAACAGGGAAAAGCACTACGACAGGAGGTAAACCAGCTATTCAGCAAACTTATCTTTCTCGTATTCTC
>NZ_LWEY01000112.1:0-1403 GCF_001634935.1 Oleiphilus sp. HI0043
AAGTGGTTCAACTTTGGCGTTCATGTATGACCTCTATCTGGAATATCATTTTTTCAGTTGTTATTAATAGTAGGCTAAAACGGCTGAGTTAATGCTGATTAGCGCTTCTATATATAGTGTTAGTTTGGTACATCACTTTACCGCACACTGTTTCTAGCTTTAGTGGCATAAGCCGCTGACATCAAAGCTTGTTCAGTATGTAAAAACCCGAAAAAGGCTGGTCCATTGGGGGCTAATACTGTCCTTATTACATCAATATATAGGGGGCGTTTTGTTTTAGTATCCACTACATGTTGTTGTGTATGCGGGAAGTATAACACTATATTGTGGTGTGTGAAGTTTCTTTTCCGATTTTTTTATTGTGTAAATATCAAGGTGGTCGAGACTGGTTTGTCAATACTTTGGGGCGATAAAATATGAGGAAAAGGAAGGTGCTTGTATTTATGGGCTTTGCAGAATTAGTGCTTACTTATCTTTTTATGTTAGCACTAGATATAGTGTTTTGTTATAGGCATCTCAGTCCTAGATCTGTAAGCGGAATGTGTAGGTTTTGCTAATACTAGAGGCGAACTAAATGAAGGCGCTAAGATATAGCGCCTTAAATTCGGTTTGCTTTTTAATCGCCTTTTTGTTCAGACTGACATGCCTGTACGGCCGTTAGTGCAATGGTAAAGACGATATCTTCTATTAATGCGCCACGAGATAAGTCGTTAACAGGTTTGCGCAAACCTTGTAGCATTGGGCCGATACTGATTACATTGGCGCTACGTTGTACAGCTTTGTAGGTGGTGTTACCAGTATTTAGATCTGGGAAGATAAAAACGGTTGCTTGACCGGCCACCGGGCTGTTCGGTGCCTTTTTCTTGGCGACACTTTCAATCGCCGCCGCATCGTATTGGAGGGGGCCGTCAATTACGAGGTCTGGCCTTAAGTTCTTAGCGATCTCAGTAGCTTCACGAACTTTGTCGACGTCTGCGCCGGTGCCGCTTACACCTGTGCTATAGGAAATCATGGCGACTTTGGGGTCAATGCCAAATGCTTTGGCTGAGTCGGCACTTTGTATCGCAATATCGGCCAGCTGTTCGGCATTCGGGTCTGGGTTGATGGCGCAGTCACCATATACAAGTACTTGGTCGGGGAGGCACATGAAGAAAACTGAAGACACTACCTTGGCGCAATCGTTTGTTTTAATCAACTGAAGCGCGGGGCGCACAGTGTTGGCTGTTGTGTGAACAGCTCCTGATACAAGCCCGTCAACTTCATCTAGCGCCACCATCATCGTTGCGAGTACGACATTGTCTTCTAGCATTGCTCGCGCCATTTGGTGACTCACGCCTTTATGCTTTCTGATCTCTGTCATTGGGATGACATAGCGTTCACGTGCTTCGTCAGGGTCGACGATC
>NZ_LWEY01000113.1:0-56083 GCF_001634935.1 Oleiphilus sp. HI0043
AAGAGGCGCGATAAAGTCCAATAGTTGAAAAAAAGTGCAGCCAATCTTTCGTGCATAAAAAACAATGGCTAACATCACACCGATTAAGCCGCCATGAAAGGCCATTCCACCTTCCCAGATTCTAAACAACCAAGCTGGGTCATCGAGAAATTTGTCGAAGTTATAGAAGAATACGTAGCCCAGGCGCCCCCCCAGGATTACCCCCAATGCGCAGTAATAAATCATATCTCCGACTTGCTCTTTGGCAATTGGAGCACCAGGTCGTTGGGCTCGTCTCTGCCCTAGTAAGTAAGCCGCCACAAAACCAATCAAATACATTAAGCCATACCAATGAATTTGAATTGGCCCTAAGTCCAAAGCAACCGGATCTATCTGGGGATACGACAACGCCATTGTAATTCCTTAAATTTTTAATATTAAACAGAGCTAAGTCACTAGAAAGCGAACACCAACTAATAGCAGAAAACCTGCAAACAATCTTTTCAGTAACAGAGGCGACAAGCGATGCGCCAACTGCGTTCCAACCCTCGCGAAGTATACAGAGCAAATAGATATTCCGAGTAAAGCAGGTAGGTAGATCAATCCCAAACTCCATTCAGGCCGTCCTTGCAAATCACTTCCCATCATCACATTACTGAGCGTGGCAAATAAAGCGATGGGTAAACCACATGCAGCGGCGGTACCCACCACTTCTTTCATCTCAATACGATACCGACTCAAATAAGGAACGCTAAGTGTTCCACCACCAATCCCGAAGATAGAAGAAAACCACGCAATGACCACGCCCATTATAGATAGTGCGATATTTCCGGGTATCGCCAAAGACTGCAAGCTAGCGGATTTGATAAACATTCGCAGCGCTACAATCACCGCAAAAAGTCCAAACAGCTTTTTCAGCATCCAGCCATCTAGTTGCACCAGCGTTAATACACCAAGCACCGCACCTAGCGCAATACCAGCACTCATCGGCCGAAACACCGACCACAAAACCGCGCCTCTCTTATGGTGATTATATACCGAGCTCATCGAGGTAAACACTATGGTCGCAAGTGAAGTTGCTATCGCCATATGGGTCAAGACTTCTGCGGGGAAACCTTGGCTTTCGAAGACAAAAACCAGGATAGGCACGACGACTAAACCACCACCCACGCCAAAGAGCCCTGCCGTTAACCCGGCAAAGATACCCGCCAGCAAGTAGCTCACAATAAACATAGTCCGTATCTACCCCTAAATAATTGCATGGTATGATAGCTGTATTACATTCTGAGGTCATTCTTTCAATGTGTTTAATAGTTTTTGATTGGCAGCCCGAGCAAGCACGAATACTGACACTCGCCTCAAATAGAGATGAGTACTACGCCCGCCCTACACTTAACGCTCATTTCTGGGAAGATAGCCCTGACATATTTGGCGGCCGAGATTTAAAAATGGGTGGCACCTGGTTAGCCCTTTCCAAAGGTGGCCGCCTCGCTGCAATTACAAATTATCGCGCGCCAGACTCCAGAGTATACGAACGATCTCGTGGAGAAATTCCCTCAAGCTTCCTTCAAGCAAGCTGCTCTGCAAATGAGTTTGCAGCTCAAATTTCAAGCGATGAATATGCCGGATTTAACGCTCTTCTGTTTGATGGCTCAGACTTGGTATATTGCCATAATCGTGGTCAGACGAGAGGTAGTCAAACCCTAAAGCCGGGACGGTATGGCTTAAGTAACCACCTGCTAGATACGCCTTGGCCAAAAGTACGAAAAACCAAAACAGCTCTCGAACAGGCCCGGCAGAACCCTGATAACACTGAAGCAGCTAGACACTTACTGTTGGCACTACAGAACCAAGAACAAGCATCGCCTGAAGAACTGCCGCAGACAGGCATCCCTCAAGAGTTTGAGCAAGTGCTCTCTTCCCCCTTTATTAGAACGCCCAACTATGGAACTCGTGCGAGCAGCGTCATCATTATTGATAAAGAAACTTTAGGTACGGCTAAGAACGAGCAGATCAATAAAGCTTTCTTTCTTGAACGTCAGTATCAGAAGGGTAGCAGCAAATTTAACGACAACATAACAAACATAACTTTTTAAGCTAGAGCTCGACAGACTCTAGCTCATTGCAAGCTACCGTCATCTTCAGATCGATTACCTTTTAGCTGTTGAACCTGGCGCTTAATGACATGCTGAACCAATGTTTCCTGATCAATTTCGGTGACATTAACGAAGTCAGCGCGCGCAAGCCAGGGCTTGCCATCAATGCTCTCATCCAATGCATCACAAGCAATAACAGCTGCTAAGAGCTGCAATCGAGTATTACTGGGGTATAGCGTTAGTTCTATATGAACATGCTGATTCAAAGCAGCACTTTCTTCAAGCGGGAAAGCGATTCCACAAGCACTCAAATTAACCTGACAAGCAGAAGTAGACTGCTCGAGACCCTCTTCTTGGCCAGAGGCAAGACCGTGGCCAAAAGCCAAATTTATTTTCTGGTTAAAAAGATCAAGAATATTATGAATTTCAGGTTGGGAATTCTTCAGTACTGTCAGATCTGTTGCTATCTGGTGCTCTATCTGTGACAGCAGAGACTTCAGAGAAGTCGGTTGAGCTTGCACCGCCAAATCAGTTTCACCCTCCGAAAGAAAGCGATAACGAAGACCAACAAGGTCCGTCACTCTAAAATAACGTCTTCTTTCACTGTCGTGCGTCACTGAATTTACACCCATATATATTATCCCTAGATAAACCCATCACACACTCTCCTTTCTAGAAGATCTCGTCAGGGTCCAATTCGAAAAAGTTATCAATTGCTTGAGAGTTAGCATCCAGCGTCTTGCTTTCTTCACGCAGCTCTTCCTTCACCTGCTTATCAGTTTTCTCTTGAAGAATAATCTCTACCCGGCGATTTCGCTTTCTACTCTCAGGCGTATCATTCGGCACCAGCGGCCGAGTATCCGCAAAGCCTGTTATGCTAAACCTATCTTGTTTTAGGTAGCCGTCATCAAATAGCCCGTGCGCAACTTCCAAAGCCCTTGCGACCGACAAATCCCAGTTTGATGGGAACATAACAGTTTGAATCGGCACATCATCAGTATGCCCCTGCACGGCGATATCACCTTCAATTGACTCGAGGATATCAATCAGCTTATCAAGCACTGGAATAAACTCATCCTGAAGCTGAGCTGAACCAGAAGAAAAGGCTCCTTTTTCCTGAATTCGAATAATAATTTTACGACCTTGGGTTTCCAGCTCCACCATATCTTTGGCAACTTCGGTCTGGAGCTTCTCAGCAATTTCTTCTGCCTTGGTTTCAGCCTCTTCTTCCAGCTCCATCATTTTTTGAGCAACAAACTCACTGATTTGGGCCTTTTTATCCTGAGCGTTTTCAGTTGACTCATCACAAGCTTCTGCAACGGCTTTCTCTATCTGAGCCTCACACAATACTTCGAGAGTCTGGTGATCTGAGTCAGTCGTTTGCTGCATCACCACTTGCAAAGGTGTGGGGTCTGGTTTTCCCGGAGAGAACTCTTGAGCAATAATACTGGTTCCTTTCGGGATCGACGTAACATCAACCTGATTCTGAACACCAAAGGCATTACGCATTGAACCAGCTAAACGCTTAAATTTGAGTACATCTATTTCTGCGAACGATAATAGCAGAACAAAGAAGCACATAAGGAGGGACATAAGATCCGCAAAAGTCCCCATCCATGCGGGGAGCCCGGGGACGCAATCGCAATCTTTTTCTTCTTCATCACTCATTGTCGAGTTGTTACCTCAGAGATCAAACTAAAAACATACAGGCTGCTTAATAAACCAGAACTATTCTTCACCTGTTTCTCGCTTGCCTTCAGACAAGTAGGTTCTCAACATAGCTTCAATAACACGTGGGTTTTGACCAGCCTGAATCGCCAAAACGGCATCGATTGACATGGACTTGATCAACTCTTCCTCTTCCATTCTAAGAGTCAGTTTGTCAGCAAAAGGGATAGCAACCATATTTGCAAGCATCGCTCCATATAGCGTGGTCAATAGAGCTAACGCCATCGCAGGACCAATGGACTTCGGGTCATCCATGTTGGACAGCATCGCAACCAAACCGATCAAGGTACCAATCATTCCCATCGCCGGCCCCAGGTCTCCTAGAGCAGACCAAACACTTGCGCCTGCCTTATGCCGCGCAACGGCCATATTCTTATCTTTCGTCAGAACTGTTTTAACAACGTCTTCATCATGGCCGTCGATTAAGAGAGCAATACCACGCGCTAGAAAGTCATTATTTATCTCCTTCCCTTCAAGCGATAGCAAACCACCTTTTCGAGCTGCATCTGCCAGCTCTACGACCAAAGTAATCACTTCTTCAGGCGACTCCAACTTGAACATAAACGCTTTGGCTGCAGTCTTTCCTGCGCCAAGAAACTGCCCAAGGTTGTATTTCATCATCAAAACAAGAAAGGAACCAACTAGCACGATCAAAACCGAGGGTACGTCGATAAACAGAACTATTGAGCCGCCCAGGGTCATTGCAAATACAACGATACAAAAGCCACCAAGTAAGCCAATGAGGGTTGCTAAATCCACTAAACGCTCCTAGAAAAAAATTCCCATCTTACAGATGTGCCACTTAATGCCTTCAACTATTGAAATTGACTATTAATTCAAGACACTTCCAAGCACGCTAAAAAGAAAATAATTACGTGATTTTGTTACAAGGAAGTTTCATCTGTATGTATAATTGTTCGATTAGGTTTACGTGATCAAACGATCTATGTCGCCTGGCAGTAGTCACACTAATACATATTAATTTACAATTAGTGTAGCCCGAAAAATTGAAAGTTCCTGTTTTTTACCTCTTTTTTAGTTGAGATTTTTATGTCCTCTTCCGATTCAATTAATGACTTTGAAACTTCACTACAAGCTCTCGAAGAAATCGTCAATAAAATGGAGCAAGGACAGCTATCTTTGGAACAATCTCTTGACGCTTTTGAACAAGGCGTCAAGCTAAGCAAAGACTGCCAAAACACCTTGAAGAGCGCTCAACAACGCGTATCTGTATTAACTCAAAGCGACAATGGCTTTGAGTTAAATGCGCTCCAAGAGCAAAGCAATACTGACGCCTAGCCCAAGACCCGATCAATACAAGACTTCTTACCGTGAACGATAATTCAAGTAGTATCCCAAGCTTTCTGAGAGAATATCAGTCTCAAATTAATACAGCACTTAAGGTGCGCCTGGATCAGTTTTGCGCGCCAAACTCTCACTTGGGCGAAGCGATCCGATATAGCACCTTAATGGGAGGCAAGCGCATTCGACCCATTTTAGCCTTAGCGACAGCCAACTGCTTTGCAGTTCAGGCAGAGCAGGCAATGGATGCAGCCTGTGCAATTGAATTTATTCACGCCTACTCTCTTATCCACGACGACCTACCCGCGATGGACGATGATGACTTGAGGAGAGGTCAGGCCACCTGCCATAAAGCGTTTGATGAAGCCACGGCTATTCTGGCAGGTGATGCCTTACAAGCAATGGCCTTTGAATTACTCAGCCAAGCCAAACACTTTGGTCTCGAAAGCCAGATCAAAATGATCCAGCTGCTGACAAAAGCAAGTGGTGCCAGAGGAATGGTGCTAGGGCAAGCAATCGATTTTAACTCTGTCGGGCAAACCTTGTCTCTGAGCCAGCTTGAAAACATGCATCGACATAAAACTGGTGCCCTGATTGAAGCCTCTGTACAAATAGGCGCGCTAAGCAGCCCGTCAGGCGTGACGAAACAAGAATATGAAGCGCTAACCAACTACGCACAGGCTATTGGCTTAGCTTTCCAGGTTCAAGACGACATTCTGGATATTATCAGTGACACCCAAACACTTGGAAAAACCCAAGGTGCTGACATCGCGCTAAACAAACCGACCTATCCTGCCCAGCTTGGTTTAGAGGGCGCTAAAGAAAAACTTATAGCGCTACACCAAGAGTCTATCAACGCGCTGAGTAATCTCGGCGACAAAAATGTTCAGCAACTTACAGCGATTAGTGACTATATTATTTCCAGAATAAAGTAAGAGGTGTAACGTCGATTAAGTCGTAAAAACTGCACTCCTCCCTTTAAGGTTTCTGTTATACTTCGACCCTTACTATCTATCTGTAATTTATAGCCAATGCATACAACTTTTCCGATCTTTCAAGAAATTCCTTTGCAACGACCCAATACGCCATTGCTGGACAAGGTGAATGAACCTTTTCAGTTGCGCTTACTATCGGAAGAACAGCTGGCCCAGCTTAGCCATGAGCTGCGAGCCTACCTGCTATACAGTGTCGGACAATCAGGTGGTCACTTTGGTGCCGGGTTAGGCGTCATCGAACTTACGGTTGCACTGCATTACGTATTTAACACCCCTGAAGATCGTGTCGTATGGGATGTTGGACACCAAGCTTACCCTCATAAAATTCTAACAGGCCGACGCGAGCAAATATTAAAAATTCGCCAACATGACGGCCCTGCGGCGTTTCCCGCAAGAGAAGAAAGTGAATACGACACCTTCGGTGTCGGGCATTCTAGCACCTCAATCAGTGCAGCTCTTGGCATGGCTCTGGCTGCAAAAATGCAGTCCAGCTCTCGCAAGTCTATCGCAGTGATTGGCGATGGCGCTCTAACAGCAGGCATGGCATTTGAAGCAATGAGTCATGCCGGAGATATCGCTCCTGACATGCTAGTTATTTTAAATGACAATGACATGGCGATTTCGGACAACGTAGGCGGTTTGAAGAACCATCTGGCGAGAATTCTGTCAGGAAAAACATACAATCAGATGCGCGATGGCGGCAAGCAAATTCTGAGCAGCACTCCCGGCCTAATGGAGTTTGCCAAGAAAACTGAAGAGCACGTCAAAGGCTTGGTTGCACCCGGTACGCTTTTTGAGGAATTAGGCTTTAACTACATTGGCCCTATCGATGGTCATGACTTGCCAACCTTAATCAAAACATTAGAAAACATGAAGGAGCTGAAAGGCCCTCAATTCCTTCATATTGTCACCAAAAAAGGGAAAGGCTTCGCACCAGCAGAAATCGACCCGATTGGCTACCACGCAATCAACAAAATAGAAGCAAAACCCAAAGTAAGCCCTGTTGAAAATAAGCCTGCCAGCCAACCCAAGTACTCAAACGTTTTTGGCCAGTGGCTTTGCGATATCGCCGCACAAGACAGTCGGGTCGTCGGTATTACGCCAGCGATGCGAGAAGGTTCCGACCTAGTTCGTTTTTCCGAACTCTACCCTGAGCGCTACCATGACGTTGCCATCGCCGAACAGCATGCCGTAACACTGGCAGCAGGCATGGCTTGTGAAGGAGTGAAGCCTGTTGTCGCAATTTACTCAACCTTCTTACAGCGCGCATATGATCAGCTCATTCATGATGTCGCCATCCAGAACCTGGATATTTTGTTTGCCATAGACCGGGCTGGCCTGGTTGGTGAAGACGGCGCAACGCATGCCGGAAGTTTCGACCTATCCTTCTTACGCTGCATTCCCAAGCTAGTTGTGATGGCGCCTTCGGACGAAAATGAACTTCGGAAAATGCTCTACACAGGCCACCAATATGAAGGCCCAGCTTGCGTGCGCTACCCACGAGGCACAGGCCCGGGTGCAGAAATTGAAAAAGAGATGCAAGCCTTGGAATTAGGCAAAGCCAAAGCAATTCGCGAAGGAAAGAAAATAGCCATTCTATCATTTGGCTCTTTGCTGGAACCGGCGAAAGCTGCTGCCGAAAAGCTCAATGCAACACTCGTGGACATGCGTTTTATCAAACCACTCGATACGCAAATGATTGATGAACTGGCGAATAAGCACGAGACCTTGGTCACCTTGGAAGAAAATGTGATCGCCGGCGGCGCAGGAAGCGGCGTGTCTGAATACTTACGCGGGCAAGGACTTGTTTCGCAGGTCATTCATCTAGGCCTTCCCGATAAGTTTGTCGCTCACGGTAAGCCTCAAGACCTGCTTAAACAGTGCGGTTTAGATGCAGAAGGAATTGAACAGAGCATCTTGGCGCTTAGCAACCGAAAAGCAATCGAAAACGCCAGTTAGTCCGCTGGCGCATCATCGTCCTGATGGTCGCGCAACCAATGGCCTAATTTGCTAGCCTTGGTCGAAAGGTAACCGTCATTATGCGGGTTACGGCCAACCTGAATTGGAATTCGCTCGACAACCGAGACTCCACCACTCTGCAAAGCTTTTACTTTTCGTGGGTTATTGGTCATCAGCTTCAGCTCCTTAACACCCAAATGTGCGAGCATGTCATAACAAATCGTGTAATCTCGGAGATCTGCCGCAAAACCTAACTTTTCATTGGCCTCAACCGTATCAGCACCTTGGTCTTGTAACTGGTAGGCACGAATCTTATTTAATAAGCCGATACCACGACCCTCTTGACGTAAGTACAGCAATACACCACGACCTTCATCAGCAATGCTTTGCATCGCCTGCTCTAACTGGTAACCACAGTCGCAACGCATACTAAACAAGGCATCGCCAGTGAGACATTCAGAATGCGTTCTCGCTAATACAGGAGCACCGTTTGAGATATCCCCTAAGGTCAATACAACATGCTCCTGACCAGACTCCACCTCTTCAAAGCCATGCATATCAAACACGGCAAAAGGCGTTGGTAAACGGCATGTTTCAATAAAGCGAACTTTCACAGACGATCCTCTTGGCACAAACTAAAAAGGCATACTAAGGGCTTACAAGCAAGCATCCAAACAAGCTATAAGACCTGCAGGGCGCGCATTGTATCACATTCTGACAAGCGAGCTTAACTCGAATGTAAATTGAAACGGTCTTTTCCGCGACAAATTAGTGAATTCAAACTTACATAACTTGAAAGCCCCGAAAGCAGCTGCTCTAATTAGCCTCCCAAAGATAATAAGAACTAAGAAAATGAACCTATACGAAGAGCGTATTCTTCCACATCTGATCAATGCTGCCTGCACCTCTCCCCCTATTCAGAAACTCCGTAAAAGAATAGTACCGAAATGCACCGGACGAGTTCTCGAAATTGGCATGGGCTCTGGCGCCAACCTTGAATTCTACAACAGTAAGAACATCGACTTTGTATGGGGCCTAGAGCCCTCTGAAGGAATGCGAAGAAAGGCCGCAGCTAAGGTGGCAAAGTCCGATATTGAAGTAAAATGGCTGGACTTACCTGGTGAAGAGATTCCGCTTGAAGACGACTGCGTTGATACCATCCTGCTAACCTTCACCTTATGCACAATCCCCGACTACCAAAAAACCCTTCAGCAAATGCATAGAGTACTCAAGCCTGAGGGTAAGCTTCTATTTAGTGAGCATGGCCTAGCGCCTGAACCAAAAGTTGAGAAATGGCAACACCGTTTAAACAAACCCTGGGGCTGTGTTGCAGGAGGTTGTAACCTGAACCGCCCGATTGATAAGCTCATTCAAGCAGGCGGGTTCGAAATTGTAATGATTGAGCGCTTCTACGCTCCTAAAGCACCAAAGTTCGCAGGCTATATTTATCTAGGTGAAGCTCGAAAACTATAAATTCGGACTTAGGAGCTTAACCACCTGTCATATTCATAAAGCGAACAATTTGAGGCTCTTCAGACAAGTTAAACTCATGACGCTCTGGCTTAAGGTCCATTGCCTCGATAATGCTTCGCTTCAGACGCTCTCTGTCTCCGGGGTGGGCACGCAAGACGGCACGCAAGTCAACCGCATGCTCATTACCCAAGCATAGCAAAAGTAAACCCTCAGCAGTCACTCGCACCCGGTTACAGTCACCACAAAAGTTATGACTATGAGGCGAGATAAATCCGATGCGAGTCTTTTCTCCGGGCAATTGATAATAACGCGACGGGCCATCGGAGCGATTGCCGGTCGACACTACCTGAAGCGGCCAAACCTCACTGATAATTTCTTTAAGCTCTTGATTCGAGCAAAAAGCTTCTTCGCGACTATGTTCCGAGATAACGCCTAAGGGCATCTCTTCGATAAAGCTAATATCAATGCCTTTGCTCACTGCAAAACGTATCAGGGGGATTACTTCGTCGGCATTCCGACCCTTCATAATCACAGCATTCAATTTGATCTTCTCAAAGCCTGCGTCAATTGCTGCATCGATTCCCTGAAGCACTTTTTCAAGATCACCAACGCGAGTTAACTCTTTAAACTTGTCAGCCTTTAGAGTGTCCAGACTTATGTTTAAACGCTTTACGCCCGAGGCGAGCAAAGACTTCGCGACTTTTGATAACTGTGAACCATTTGTCGTCATCACCAGCTCATCCAAACCAGGCAAGGCGCCTACCGACTCGCACAAGGACATTACGTTTGCTCGAACTAAAGGCTCACCACCCGTTAAACGTATCTTTCCGACACCTAGCTCGACAAAGGCCTCAGCAACTTGGTGCATTTCTTCCAAAGTCAGGACTTTTTGTCTCGGAACAAAGGTCATTTCTTCGTCCATGCAATAGACGCAGCGAAAATCACAGCGATCAGTCACAGACATACGCACGTAGCTAACGCGACGGCCAAACTTGTCAATTAACTGATTGCTATTAATACTCATCGACTCTCACTCAATAGTTCAATTTTACGATGCCAAATAGTGACCACTACGGCCACCTTTCTTTTCGAGTAATCTTACCTGATCGATCACCATACCTTTATCAACCGCCTTACACATATCATACAAAGTCAAGCAGGCGACACTCACGGCCGTTAAGGCTTCCATTTCAACACCCGTTTTGGCATCAAGCTTACACTGGGCCGTCATTCTTACCCGGGGTTCACCCTCTTCGAGACCTAGCGCTTCAATCTCTATGCTTACAGAACTGAGGTTCAAGGCATGACACAAGGGAATCAGCTCCGAACACTTCTTTGCCGCCATAATTCCGGCTATTCTGCAGGTCGCGAATACATCACCTTTCTTGTGACGACCTTCGGTAATCATCCGAAGGGTTTCTTCCTTCATTAAAACGTAACCTTCTGCGCGTGCAATACGGTGGGTAACTTCTTTTTCACCCACATCTACCATATGCGCTGCACCTTGCTCATTCAGGTGCGTTAGATTGTCGGACATACTTACCTCTTTCCCAGACTCTAATGACTCATTCTATCAGACCAAGCTGCTATCTTTTAGACCACGCACCAATACCTGCTACACCTTGCGCTCCTGCCTGAAAAGCACGAGGTAAATCAGCAGGGCTCATTCCCCCTAATGCATACACTGGCAGCGTCGCTAACTTAAGCCAGGCACTGAAGCTAGACCAGCCAATTGCGATGGCATTAGGGTGAGTAGCTGTTTCCTGCACCGGTGACAATGTTGCAAAGTCTGCCCGAATACTTTGTGCATGTGCCAGCTCATCTAAAGAGTGGCAGGACACCGCTAAATAAAAGTTTTCTTTAAAAGGTCTAACATGACAACGCTTCGCCACATAAGTCGGCAAATGAACACCTCTAACACGCGTTTTGTATTGCTCAAAACGAAGCAAGCATTCACCTAGCAGCTCCGCCGAAGCCTCCGCATCAAAAGACAACTCAAGGTGCGCACTCAGCATTAGGCTCTGCCCTAAACCGGGAATCGTCGCCAGCAAGTCATCCAGCCAAATAAAATACTCATCAATACTTAAATCTGGCTGCCTTAAGAGTATCATGCCTGGACATTTTTCGAACAAAACTTCTACTTCTTTTCTTGCCCTATCCAAATTTGGGTAGGTAGGCGTAACTATATATTGCTCTGGAAGTTGGCAGGCGGTGATGATAGGCACATTAGCATCAGGGAAGCTGTATTTTGATAAATCCCCACACTCAACCCACTTTACTTGCTGACCTTCTCGGCCAAGACCATCGCTTGGCGCTTTCGAGAATTTGGACACCAGCCAGACATCGAGCAGCACTTGCTTGTCACCATAGTCATGAGAAATCTGAATCAACGGTCGCAGTGCGCCAGCCTCTTCAGGATCGAACACCAGGCCAAGTTCTTCCTCCAGTTCTCTGGCTAAAGCAACAGGAAGCGTTTCACCACTTTCGACCTTGCCGCCTGGAAACTCCCATAAGCCGCCTTGATGAACCTCATCAGGACGCTTAGAAATCAGGATCTCTCGGGCACCGGCAGCAGATGTTCTCTCTATGACGCCAACGGCCACATGAACTATTTTTGATGACGACATAAGCCCCTTTACAAAAAAACGGCCCATAAGCTTTACAGCTATGAGCCAGATAATAATTCAAAAAAGTGTATGCTTTATCTAGAAATAAAGCTTAAGTCCGGTATTCGGCATTAATCGTCACATAGTCGTGAGACAAATCAGTTGTCCATACCGTTTCTTCAACACTGCCACGCGCTAAGTCGATACGTATGGTGATCTCTTCTTGATCCATCACTGCCTGACCGCGCTCTTCAGTATATTCGGCACACTTCTCGCCTTGATGAACAATCCTGACATCACCCAAGTATATCTCGACCAAGCTCAAATCAAACGCCTCAATCGAAGCCCGGCCCAAGGCGGCCAGAATACGACCCCAATTCGGATCGCAGGCAAATAAGGCGGTCTTAATCAAAGGAGAATGAGCAATGGTGTAAGCCACTTCAAGTGCTTCTTCAGTACTTTTAGCCTGCTCAACCTGAACCGTTACAAACTTGGTGGCACCTTCGCCATCACGCACGATCAATTGCGCCAGCTCGACCAAGACATCACTTAAGGCGTCTTTAAGGGCTGGAAAATCAGCATGAGACTTATCAATCAAAGGTGCTTTTGACTTGCCTGTCGTAAACAGAATACAAGAATCGTTTGTCGAGGTATCGCCATCGACAGTAATTCGATTAAATGAGGCCTCAGCAAGCTCCTGCAATAATTCATCTAGCAAAGCTTGAGGCACGCTCGCATCACATCCGACATAGGCCAGCATGGTTGCCATGTTTGGCTTAATCATGCCCGCGCCTTTACTGATGCCATTAATACGAACAGTCTCGCCTGCGTAGCTAATTTCAGTCGACACACCCTTGGGTCGAGTATCGGTTGTCATAATACCTTCGGCCGCATCGGCCCAAGCATCACCTTTTAACTGAACTTTAGCCTGAGGAATTGCCGCTACGATCTTCTCTATAGGCAGTTTTTCACCAATAACACCGGTTGAAAAGGGCAACACTTGTTCTCGCGCAACACCAAACTGTTCAGCTATAGCAGCACAACTTTGCAAAGCATCATCCATACCCTGCTTACCCGTGCCTGCATTGGCATTACCGGTATTCACCACTAAATAGGCATTTGAAGCCTGAGCAAAGCTACCTGTCGCCAAGTGCGCTTTACAGAGCTGAACCGGTGCAGCGCAAAAAGCATTCTTTGTAAAAACGCCTGAACAGGTGCTCCCCTGAGCCAGCTCGATCAAAACCAGGTCTTTACGACCCTCTGTTTTGATACCAGCCTCAACAACACCGATACGCGCACCGTCTATGTCAAAAAAGGCAGGTAAATCACCCTTACCAACAGCCATAATTCCTTCCAATTAAAATATTTACTAACAGTAAGGCTATGAAACCTTACCGTGGCACTGCTTATACTTCTTGCCCGAGCCACATGGGCAAGGCTCATTACGCCCTACTTTACGGCCTTCTCGCGTCACAGGGGCCTGCTTTTCTTCAGCCGCCGGAGCCGAGCCACCTTCACTACCGGCTGCATTGGCATCTGCATGTTCAGTCTTTGCCCGGCCCAATTGCTGTTCTAGCTCTTGCTGTCTGCGTCGCTCTAGCTCTTCAGCCTCGTCTTGAGTCTGAATCTTCACGTGACTGGTCACACGTACCACGTCATTTTTCAAATTGCCCAGCATCGATTCAAATAGAACAAATGCTTCTCGCTTGTATTCCTGCTTAGGGTTTTTCTGAGCGTAGCTGCGTAGATGGATACCCTGACGTAATGCATCCATTGATGCCAAGTGCTCCTTCCAAAGCGTATCAAGAATATGTAGAAACACTTGTTTCTCGAAGTTACGCATAGACTGCGCACCCGCCGTCTCTTCTTTCTCTTTGTAAACTTTAACGATCTCTTCAATAATCTTGGTTCGCAAGGTTTCTTCGTGCAAGCTATCGTCACTATCCAACCATTCTTGTACGGGGAGTTTAACCGCAAACTCTGAGTCAAGATGGCTTTCAAGCCCGGCGATATCCCACTGCTCGTCTAGGCTTTGCGGTGGAATAAAGCGACTGATCGTATCATCAACAACTTCTTCGCGAATCGCTGCAACGATATCTGAAATATCATCAGACTCCATCACCGAGTTACGCTGCTCATAAATCACACTACGCTGATCGTTCGCCACATCATCGTATTCCAGTAAGGACTTACGAATATCAAAGTTACGGCCTTCTACTTTACGCTGAGCCTTTTCAATCGCATTACTCACCATCTTGTGCTCGATGGCCTCACCTTTGTCCATACCCAAGGCTTGCATGATGTTACGTACACGATCCGAGGCAAACAGACGCATCAAGTTATCTTCTAAAGACAAGAAGAAACGGGTACTACCTGGGTCACCCTGACGGCCAGATCGTCCACGAAGCTGGTTATCGATTCGACGAGACTCGTGACGTTCGGTACCCAAAATATGCAACCCGCCTGCCTCAAGTACGGCTTTATTTCGTACTTCCCAGTCAGCTTTGATTTTAGCGATCTTGTCATCACTTGGGTCTTTCAATGCTTTAATTTCAGCTTCCCAATTACCACCCAGAACAATATCCGTGCCACGACCAGCCATGTTCGTCGCAATGGTTACAACACCCGGCAAACCGGCTTGCGCAACGATCTGAGCTTCTTGAGCATGCTGCTTCGCATTCAATACACTGTGCTTAATGCCTGCTTTCTTAAGTAATGCAGACAAAAATTCAGATGATTCAATAGATGCAGTACCCACTAGTATCGGGCGCTTTTGCGCAACCACAGCTTTTACTTCATCAATGATCGCTTGGTATTTTTCTTCCTGCGTCAGATAGATCAGGTCGTTATGATCAATTCGCTGAATCTCTTTGTTTGTCGGAATAACGACAACATCCAAACCATAAATTTGCTGGAACTCGAATGCTTCGGTATCCGCCGTACCCGTCATACCAGCCAGTTTCGAATAAATTCGGAAGAAGTTCTGGAAGGTGGTTGAAGCCAAAGTCTGGCTTTCAGCCTGAATTGCAACATTCTCTTTAGCTTCTATCGCCTGGTGCAAACCTTCGCCCCAACGACGACCAGCCATGGTTCGGCCGGTATGTTCATCGATAATAACAATTTGCTTATTCTGAACGATATAATCGACATCTTTCACATATAGGTAATGCGCACGCAAAGCGGCATAGACGTGGTGCAGTATGTTCAGGTTAGTCGCAGCGTAAAGGCTATCGCCCTCTTCCAGCACGCCATGCTCAATTAAGAGTCCTTCAAGATAGGTATGACCCGCTTCAGTCAAATCGACATTTTTCGATTTTTCATCAATTGTGAAGTGACCGTCATCAATAGGCTTATCGTCTTCACCTACCTCCGCTTTCTTCAGCATCGGTACCAAAGCATTAATCTGCTTATAACGCTTGGAACTGTCCTCAACTGCGCCAGATATAACCAAAGGCGTACGCGCTTCATCAATCAGGATCGAATCAACTTCATCGACAATCGCAAAGTTCAGACCACGCTGATACTTACCTTCAAGATTGAAGGCCATATTGTCACGCAAGTAATCGAAACCAAACTCGTTATTAGTACCATAGGTGATGTCTGACTGGTAAGCTGCTCTCTTTTCATCTGGCTGCTGGCCACCATAGACAACACCAACACTTAAGCCCAAAAAGTTATAGAGTGGCTCCATCCATTTGGAGTCACGCTTTGCAAGGTAGTCGTTCACGGTCACAACGTGCACACCCTTACCTTCCAGAGCATTAAGGTATACAGCCAAGGTTGCTACCAGCGTTTTACCTTCACCAGTTCTCATCTCTGATATTCGACCTTCGTGCAGCGTCATACCACCAATCAACTGAACATCGAAATGACGCATAGATAAGACACGCTTACCAGCCTCACGACACACTGCAAAAGCTTCAGGCAAAATCTGATCCAGGCTCTCACCCTCACCAACTCGCTTCTTAAACTCTGCACTTTTAGCTTTTAAGCTTTCATCATCTAGTTTGGAAAGATCCTCTTCCAAAGCGTTTATCTTCGTGACGACCTTTCTCATTCTCTTGAGTTCGCGCTTGTTCTTACTACCAAAAATCTTGGTCATTGCTGATGAAAACATAATGATCTTCTATATTCGTATCTTGTTAATTGAGAGCTCTGCAGACAGAGCGCTATTCTATAGAATGCGCCCGCACATTGATTTCTAATGGTCACGTTCGGCGTGATAAGCCAAAGATGAAACAGCGATCCCTGATTATTGTTGAAAAAATAAGTTCAAGTCTACAGTGAATTGAAACCAGGCTCAAAGGCTAAAATGGGTATGAGATGAAGTAATACAAGGGCAGAGAAGAGAAAAACAAAAGAAAAGTCGATAAATAGCGAAATGGGTCAGGTTTTTGGAGGTTGAGGCTCTAGTTAACTAAAAGCTTTACCTTTAAATATTGTGAATACTCGATAAGGCTTCGGCGACAGCGAGTGAAGTCTTACTATGCTACCTGTGCGGTAGTAAATATAAACAGGCAATGCGCCCCATTCACCTAAAACTTCTAAGCTGCCTATGCGGCAGTGAACAGTAGTTTAACGCGAAAAAAATTAGCTACAACAATAAGTAAGGTTAATTTGGTCCAAAACATCAAAAAAACCACCTACGTTGTAACTTACTGATTTTATTAATTTGTTAAAGAGCAGAAAATTTTCGTATTTTCAATTAAAAACTAAGAATCAACCCAGTCTTCAACCCGCAAACCCACAACACGACAAAATTCACGAGTATTATTTGTCACAACAATACTTCCCGCCGCCATCGCATGACCTGCAATGGCTATATCGTTTGCTCCGATAGGTGTGCCCAGTTCACTCAATTGCTTTTTAACCAACGCAGAACAATCTACTGCTTTTTCATCCCAAGGGAGGATAGCATCAAGCCTAGTGATGAATTGATCAATCCACTGATTGACCTTTGGAGATGCTTTTCGACTAATTGCACCGTAGCGCATTTCAGAATAGGTAATTGCAGAAATAACAATCCAATGCTTTTCTGACACGGTTTGTAGCTTCTTAAGCACCACAACAGGGTGCTCTCGCATGATAAAGCTGCAGATACAGGTATCCAGCATATACGTTTGTTTCATTTAAAACCGTCCTTGGTCTTCAATCACATCTTCACGTTCAATCAGAAAATCGTCATCCGCTTTCTCAGTATCGGCTAAAGACAACCAGCTGGGCTTGGAAGGGCGAAGAATAATGGTATCGCCTTCCTTTACGATTTCCAGGTCACTCACTCCTTCATACTCCATGTCTTTAGGAAGACGAACCGCCTGATTCTTGCCATTCTTAAAGATAGATACGGTTCTCATAAGTACTCTCCTCTCGATAACAGCTACTGCTTAAGTATCAGGCTACACCCAGCACAAGCATATGTAAAGCATATGCCGATTTAAACCCGCCTAATTCGACGGGTTTAAAACCAGGGGACGGTTGCGTTTTTTGAGAGGCCAAACTGATTAAAGCTCCCTGAGACAGGCTCATTCATTACCGGGCCAAACTCAATAAAACGTCTGTGCTTTTCCCCATTAGAACCACCGACTAACTCAACATATGGGTTATCTAGGCTTTGGTTAAACATTTTGGCTTTATACTGCTTGATATTTCTGACTGGAGGCGCTATCAGTTGCAAGTGCGAGCTGACCCAGCCACCATCAAAAAAGCTAAGGTATTCTTCAAGCTCTCCGGAAGTAAAGCAAGGTTGAAATTGATCACTAGGACGATGGCATTTTTCATTGCTGTCATAGAGATCTAGGTTTTGAGGAACAGCGCTTCGGTATTCGGTGATCCATTTCTGAGCGCTAGTACGGGAGATACCGAATTGCTCTATCAGTTTCCGCGTCGTTAGCTTGCCTTCCCATTGCAATAACACTTCAATAAACTGAAACTTTACCCTTGCATCAACGCTGACGTCCATGATCAACACACCTATCTATATAAACTTAGTTAGCTCGGTGATACTAATACCGGGTTCCTGTAGCTAAGCACTACTAACGACGATGAATATACTTCTTGGGGTTAATGACTTTGCCGTTTTTGCGTACTTCATAGTGCACGTGAGGGCCGGTTGAGCGGCCGGTGCTGCCCATTGATGCGAGCACTTGGCCTTTGTCGACAATATCGCCTACTTTTGCTTTGAGTTCTTTACAGTGAGCATAGCGGGTTGTGAAGCCTCCACCATGGTTGACTTCAACTAAGTTACCGTAACCGTAGCGGTCACCTGAGTATGTAACGACGCCCGAGGCAACGGCGATGATGTCACTATCTTCCTTACCTGCGAAGTCTACTCCGGCATGCCAGGCACGCTTTCCTGAAAAAGGGTCTGTTCGGTAGCCATAGGCTGAGGACATCCATCCCCAGGTAATGGGGCGGCCGGCAATAAATAATTCTTCTTGGGTTTTGCGGCTAACAAACAGCGCGTCAATCACTTCTAGCTGCTGCTCACTATCAGTAAGTTGTCGGTCAATCTGATCAAGACTTTCAACAATGCCTGGCAGCACGTAAGACTCGCCCAGCTTTGCATCGGTGGGGCCACCTAGCGCAGGGCTCGCACTGAAGTCAAATTCGCCATTCTTTAGCTTCGCTACTTCTGTCAGTCTTTGACCAAGCGCATCAAGGCGTAACAGTCTGGCCTGCATATCACCCATTCTTAAGGTTAGCGCATCAACCTTTTCCTGAGCTGCTCGCTTAATCCTGGTCACTTGTTTCTTTTGTGCGTTGATATCTTGCTGCCAACCAACAATTATTTCTTTATCTAAAGTCGACTCGGCTTCTCCGGCCACCCAGGTCTGTAGACGGTAGCCCGAAAACACTAGTACGGCCATGAGAAAAACAAATAGCGCACCAACAATGACGAGCTGCTTATTTCCTAACTGATAAGTTTTAGACTTTCCGTGGTTTCGACCAACAAAAATAATATTCATAGCTTTTCTTATATCGTTCTTTTAGCATATCCCTATTCCATGATGTCATTCCATGACTCAATTTGCGCTAGTTTGACCAAGCATCAAGCTCTTTGCAAGCGCTAGTCGCTTTGCTCTTGAGCCTTGTCACGCCGAACTTAGCAAAGCCAATTTAGCCTGTCACACTTTTAAGTTTATGAGACAACCAAAGCAGCAAAAGTTTGCCCCTAAAATCAGCTTGAAAAGACTGAGTGCGAAATCAAACAATCTTCAGTCTCTGATTAAACAGGCCGCCAGCCGAAAGTCGCTGGAAGTTCTGTTTGACGAAACCTTGCCAAGCGCTTTTAAAGGCAAGTTTCAAATAAACGCCTTTAGCCAAGGCAGGCTCACCCTCACCTGCTCGTCTGCAGCGCTCATGACCAAATTCCGTTTCTCTCAAGAGCAGGTGATATCTATGCTCAATGCAAAAATTCACCCAGAGAGAATAGAGCAGATCAAAATCAAAGTGCGACCCAAAGGGGCATTTTCAAACAAAGCACCCATTGATACGCCAAGTACACCTAAACACTTAAGCAAAAAAAATGCCCAGATTCTAAGAGAAGAAGCTGAGCATACTGATGATTTGAAACTAAAAAAGATTTTACTTCAGTTAGCCAGACATACTGATTAGCAGATTAGTATCAATATATCCGGCTCGCTGGTTTTCTCTTATGCAGCCACTTAAGCAGCTAACACTGGCTTCATATATGAAATTGGAGCTGTACTTGCGTCTTCGAAAGTATTCACTTCCCAAGCATCGGTTTCCTTGATGAGTTTTCGCAGCAACTTGTTGTTCAAGTCATGACCAGACTTGTAACCTTTAAACTCACCAATCAAGCTATTGCCCAATAAGTATAAGTCGCCGATAGCATCCAAAATTTTGTGTTTTACGAACTCATCGTCATAACGCAAACCATCTTCGTTCAAGACCTTGTAGTCATCAACAACAATTGCGTTATCGAAACTACCGCCTTGAGCTAGATTCATTGCTTGCAAACGTTCAAAGTCACGCATAAAACCAAAAGTCCGGGCACGGCTTACTTCTTTTACAAACGAGGTGCTCGAGAAATCAATCGCCGCATCTTGAGTACCCTGATGAAAAACAGGGTGATCAAAGTCAATTGAAAAGCCAACTTTGAAGCCATTAAAAGGCACAAACGTCGCTTTCTTACCGTCTTCTTCGATCGTCACTTCTTTGGTGATGCGAATAAACTTCTTAGCCGCTTCTTGCTCTTCAATTCCCGCAGACTGGATTAGAAAAACAAAAGGACCAGCACTACCATCCATAATGGGTACTTCTTCAGCACTTAACTCAACACGGCAGTTATCAATACCTAAACCAGCCATGGCTGAAAGCAAATGCTCTACAGTCGCTACTTTAACGCCGTCTTTAACAAGCGTTGTTGAAAGCAAAGTCTCACCTACGTTTTCCGCACGCGCTTCTATCTCCACAGCTGGAGACAAATCGGTACGACAAAACACAATCCCTGAGTCGATCGGTGCAGGCATAAGCGTTAAATACACCTTTTTACCTGAATGAAGACCCACTCCAGTGGCTCGAATTGTATTCTTTAATGTGCGCTGTTTAATCATATTTTGATTTCTATCAACCTTTATAAATTGCTGAACTGGTCAAAAAACAGGCGCATAATAACAGAATGCGCCGAATTTCCCAACTAAAACGTTCAACTATTCATCAAGATGTAATATTAGGCGCGGATAATTAATCCGCTTGACGCCTCAAAAATGCTGGTATATCCAAGTAATCAACACTTGGAGCCGCATCAGTTTTGCTCGTATCAACCGCAGCATTACCTACGCGGTCAACGCTTGGACGACGGCGACTTACAGCTGGGCGCTCCAATTCACCGTAATCTAGCGTACCGTCCTTTTTAGTCGGCGTATTGTCAACAACCTTAACCGGCTTATCCATTGCAGCTGACAAACCTGTTGCAACAACTGTTACTTTTAGTTCATCTGTCATCTCAGGATCGATAACCGTACCTACAACAACTGTTGCTGAGTCTGAAGCAAATTCTTCTACAATATTACCCACTTCCGAGAACTCACCCAAGTTCAAGTCAACACCCGCAGTAATGTTAACCAAGATACCACGCGCACCCTGAAGGTTAATGTCTTCTAGCAGCGGGCTTCTAATCGCAGCCTCTGCAGCTTCCTTAGCTCGCTCTTCACCCGATGCTGAACCGGTACCCATCATAGCCATGCCCATTTCAGACATAACTGTTTTTACGTCTGCAAAGTCAACGTTGATCATACCTGGGCGGATAATTAGATCCGCAATACCTTGAACAGCCCCTTGAAGTACGTCATTCGCTGCACCAAATGCATCAAGCAAGGTCGTATTTTTACCTAAAACTGATAGCAGTTTTTCATTTGGAATCGTGATCAAGGAATCAACATTCTCAGCCAGTTCCTGCAAACCTGCTTCAGCGATTTTCATACGCTTGCCGCCTTCAAAAGGAAAAGGCTTAGTCACAACAGCAACCGTCAAAATACCTAATTCACGCGCTACTTCAGCCACAATCGGTGCTCCACCCGTACCTGTACCGCCGCCCATACCGGCAGTAATAAATACCATGTCAGCACCCTTTAGGGTTTCCGCAATGCGCTCTTTATCTTCTAAAGCCGCTTGACGTCCAATCTCAGGATTCGCGCCTGCACCAAGGCCTTTAGTAATTGTGCTACCCAATTGGATAACTGCTTTGTTTTCTAGATCTTTTAGAGCTTGTGAGTCTGTATTTGCACAAATAAACTCTACACCGTCTACATCGCCAGATAGCATGTGGCGCACTGCGTTACCACCGCCACCGCCGACACCAACGACTTTTATTACTGCGTTTTGTGAAACATTCTCTACGAGTTCAAACATCACTCTTTCTCCTAATATTATATTTTCAATCTGCTAGTTGCTGCTTTGTATTGTTGGTTTTTGTAGGCAATTTTTAGAAGTTGCCGGTAAACCATGTTTTTATTTTTTCCATAAAACTTTCGCCTCCCTCAGACCTCATCATCGGCTCACTATCCGTTGTCCTCTGCTTCAGTCCATACATCAATAAACCAACGCCCGTTGCATACATCGGATTATTGACGACATCCGCCAAACCAGATACACCCTGCGGGGATGCTAATCTGACAGGCATATGGAATATCTCTTCTGCTAACTCAACAACGCCTTCCATCTTTGACGTCCCGCCCGTTAACACAATCCCGGCGGCAATTACATCTTCAAAGCCACTTCTACGTAACTCTGACTGTATCAAGGTAAATAACTCTTCATAGCGAGGTTCAACCACCTCAGCCAATGCCTGCCGAGACAAGTCTCGTGGTGGGCGATCCCCAACACTAGGCACTTTTATGGTTTCTTCTGCACCGGCCAATTGCGTCAAGGCACAGGCATATTTAATCTTTATCTCTTCCGCGTTTTGTGTCGGTGTACGCAGTGCCATGGCAATATCATTCGTCACCTGGTCGCCCGCTATCGGGATTACTGCGGTATGACGAATCGCACCACCGGTAAATATTGCGATGTCGGTTGTTCCACCACCAATATCCACAACACAGACACCTAACTCTTTCTCATCGTCAGTGAGCACCGCATAGCTTGAAGCCAACTGCTCTAAAATAATGTCATCAACGTCCAGATCACACTTCTGCACACACTTTTCTATATTCTGAGCTGCGTTAACCGCACAGGTCACCAAGTGCACCTTTGCTTCTAGACGCACACCAGACATACCCAAAGGCTCTTTAATGCCTTCCTGGCTATCAATCACAAACTCCTGAGGGAGAATGTGCAGCACTTTCTGGTCTGCTGGTATTGCCACAGCCTGTGCAGCATCGATAACACGATCAATATCGGCCTGAACAACTTCTCGATCTCGAACCGCAACAATGCCGTGCGAATTCATACTGCGAATATGGCTCCCGGCTATTCCTGCATAGACAGAGTGAATCTGGCACCCTGCCATCAGCTCAGCCTCTTCGACAGCTCGTTGAATTGCGTTAACTGTTGACTCAATATTGACAACAACCCCTCTCTTTAAGCCACGAGAAGGGTGCGAACCGATACCAACTATTTCGATCTGTCCTTCACTATTCTTCTTGCCAACAATTGCAACAATTTTGGAGGTTCCAATATCCAACCCCACGGTAAATTCATTTTCTAATGAGCCAGCCATTCTGGTGTTCCCACGTTACTTTTGTACCAACTTTGCTTTCGCGAAGCCTAAGGCCATCCGATGCCCGGCTCACAAACACATTCCTAATTCTTACTTTTTACCGGATCGCCACTTGATCGCTACACCGTTCGGGTAGCGAGCGTCGATTCGGCTAATATTCGCCACGTCAATATTTGCTCTGGAGCTGAAAACCTTACCAACTCGTTCCAGCTTGGCTTCAAGGTTCTGCTGCCCTTCGCGATCTTGTAGCTTAATTTCACCCATTGCGACCGCCACACCATTACTCAAGGTCATATTCCAGACATTTCTAGGTTTCAATTCCAGCGCTCTAATAGCCAAGCCATACTCTTTAAGGCCTTGCTGTAGTACTCCGAGCGTTGAATACATCATATTTTTCTTCGACGCACTGAACTGCTCACTGCCGATCAGTTGCGGTAAAACCAATAAATCACTTCTTAGTTCAGCAGGCTTAAAGACAACACCTTCTGCATTGAGCAACGCTCCGTCATTCCACTGACTCACCGCAACTTGTTCATTTATTAGCAGCTTGATTTCGCCCGGCCAGACTCTACTCACAGTCGCACTGTTAACCCAGGCCAAGCCCTCTACTCGTGTTTGAACGTCTTTTAAGTCAGTCGCTATAAATCCGGCGCCGACTAAACCACTCAACGCTTGTGTCACTTCACTTTCGTTCAGATAAGAAAACGCGCCTGTTACCTTGATCGATGAGATAGGGTGGTCAACTACTTGTATCAGACTGTCTCTTTTAGTCAGTAATACAAGTAGCGCTAAACAAATTAGCGTCACAGTTAGAACACGCTTGAGCACCAAAACAGTCTCTTCACGTACAGCGTTTCCTTCTGCCAACTGAGCGCCCTGCCCCATTACATGAATTGCAGCATTATGTGCCATCTAACTATCCCCTTTATCATTATTATTGTTCTTGCTTAAGCGCTTGTTTGTCACTGCTGACTTCAGTATTTCCAGTAGCAAATCATCAAACTCTAAACCTGAAGCTTTCGCGGCCATAGGAACCAGACTATGGCTGGTCATTCCTGGTATGGTGTTAACTTCTAACAACCAAAAGCGCCCTTTGCTATCGCGCATTACATCGACACGCCCCCAGCCAGAACAGCCTAAGGCACTAAATGCTCTTTCCGCCAAATTCCCCAGACTCTGCTCTTCTTCATCAGATAAGCCTGAGGGTAATAAATATTGTGTAGAATCTGACTCGTACTTCGCTTCATAGTCATAAAAGGTATGGCTGGTTTTTAAGCCAATTACCGGTAATGGCGAACCATTCAACAAGCCAACTGTATATTCATCACCTTCTATCCACTGCTCCAAAAGCACTTGCTCATCCATTTCCAGAGCCTTACTTACTGCGGCTTCCAGCTGTGTCTGATTATTTACTTTAAACACACCAATCGATGACCCTTCACGAGAAGGTTTAACTGCCAACGGGAAACCCATCAATGAAACCAGGCGGGTGAGCATTTCCGGGTTCAACTTCTCTACATAACTAAACTTAGGTGTCGGTAAATTCATCCCCTGCCAAAGGTACTTAGTTCGTGTCTTATCCATGCCAATGGCAGAGCCCATTACACCACTACCGGAGTACGGAATATTCAGGGTCTCTAAAACACCCTGTATCGTGCCATCTTCACCACCACGTCCATGAAGCGCTAAGAATGCCCGGTCAAAAGGCATGTGTTTGACCAGGTCTTCAATCTCTCCACCAAAATCCAGTTTGAAGGCATCAACACCTTTACGCAGCAAGCCATCCAGGACAGCCTGACCACTTTTCAGAGACACCTCGCGCTCCGCCGAGGTTCCTCCCATAATAACGGCAACTTTACCTAGCTTGTCCGCCACTGAACTCATGAACAAGCCTCCAACAACTCGCCATCTTCCGACAAACGAATAGCTATCTGACCGACGCTACCCGCCCCCTGAGTAAGTAATAAGTCGCCGTCTTGAAGCACTGTGGACAAAAGTTTTTCCAGGTTCGGCACTACCTCATCTACCTGGTGACCACCATCGATATAAATTGGCTCAGCACCACCACGCTGACGAATACTGCGGCACAATGCGCGACTATCAGCACTTGGAATTGGTGTCTCGCCAGCGGGGTAAACTTCCATCAAGAGCAACACATCCACCTTGGCGAGAACTTTTACGAAGTCCTCATATAGGTCACTGGTACGGCTATAACGATGCGGTTGAAAAACCATGACCAATCGTTTGTCTGGCCAACCCGCACGAATCGCCTGGAGTGTCGCTTCCACCTCACTTGGGTGATGCCCGTAATCATCAACCAACATAACTTTTGAAGCGCTCTTCGCTTCAGTATCTTGTCGTTGAACAGCGTAGTCGCCATACACCTGAAAACGACGCCCTACCCCTTGGAAACTTTCCAAGGCTCTTTGAATTGCGGCATCTTCAACACCCTCATCACTCGCCACAGTGATAGCAGCCAGTGCATTCAGAACATTATGATGCCCCGGCATTTGTAGCGTGATATCCAGGTCATTCATACCCGCCGGTCTCTGTACGGTAAAGCGATTGTGCATACCGTCTTGGCGAATATTATGCGCCCGATAATCCGCACTTTCTGACACACCATAAGTAAGGACGGCACGTGATACCTGAGGCATTATTTCTTCTACTACTGGGTCGTCTACACACATCACCGCAGCACCGTAAAACGGCAGGTTATGAAGGAAGTCTACAAAGGTCTGTTTAAGCTTTGAGAAGTCGCCACCATAGGTATGCATATGATCCGCTTCGATATTTGTAACCACTGAAATCATCGGTGTAAGGTGCAAGAATGACGCATCACTCTCATCTGCTTCAGCAACCAGGTATCGAGACCCACCCAGACTTGCATTGGTACCCGCGCTATTTAAGCGACCACCGATCACATACGTAGGGTCTAAACCTGCCTCGGCGAGTACCGATGCAATCAAACTGGTTGTAGTTGTTTTGCCATGCGTTCCCGCAATCGCGATACCGTGACGATAACGCATTATTTCAGCCAGCATTTCTGCTCGCGGAACAATTGGCGTACGGTGCTCTCTGGCTGCAGCCACTTCCGGGTTGTTTTCATCAATCGCAGAAGAAACCACTACTACATCGGCTTGTGCGACATTTTCCGCATCATGCCCAAAATAGATTTTCACTCCTAATGAAGCGAGTCGTTTTGTCACTGCTGACTCATTTAAATCTGAACCCGAGATTTGGTAACCCTGGTTACGTAGCACTTCTGCAATTCCGCACATGCCCGCGCCACCAATACCTACGAAATGGATCAGACTGATACGGCGCATCTCTGGAATTTCACTCAATACCATGCTTCCTGCATGCTTTAGTACACTCGCATTTGGTTTATCAGGCATAGCAGACTCTCCTACATTCACTGGCTACATTCTCTGTTGCGTCTGCTTTGGCTAATTTTCTTGCTGCCTCGGACAAAATCGATATTCTCTCGGGTTTACTAAATAAAGGAGCCAAGACCTCACTCAAGGTCGACTCGCTCAAATCCTGTTGGTCTAATAACCATGCCGCACCGCCCTTGGTCATATACTGGGCATTGAGCGTTTGGTGGTCATCGACCGCATGAGGATAAGGGATGAGGATCGCTCCCAAGCCCGCCACACATAGTTCAGATATGGTTAAAGCACCGGCTCGACAGATCACAAAGTCAGCCCAGCGATAGGCTGCGGCCATATCATCAATAAACTCACTTACCTGAGCTTTGACACCATACTTTTCATAACTTGCAGCCACGCCTTCGGACTTATTACGCCCTGTCTGGTGCCAAATTTCCGGTCTAATTTCTGCCCCCAAAGAGCTCATCGCACCAGGGAGCACTTCGTTTAGTCTGGCAGCTCCAAGGCTCCCACCCAACACCAGCACTCTGATCGGCCCAGATTTCGAAACACTGTCTTTGCTTGAATAAAATAACTCGCAGATTTCATCTCTCAATGGGTTGCCAGTCAGCACAACTTTACTCGCATCTTCAAAGGCTTCAGGAAAAGCTGACATCACTGAATCTGCCATTTTCGCGAGTACTTTATTGGTCATTCCTGCTACGGCATTCTGTTCGTGAACCAATAAAGGCTTACCCAAGAGTTTTGCCGCCAAGCCACCAGGCCCAGAAGCGAAGCCTCCCATACCTAACACGGCATCGGGTCTTGTTTTCCTAAGCACTAATAAAGCCTGGAAAACGGCTTTAGCGATCTTCAAGGGTGCTAAAGCTTTGCTTAATATGCCTTTACCGCGAACACCACTGACGGAAATACCGTAAAAAGGGATTCCAGCGTCTTGCACTACTCGCTCTTCCATACCACCGACTGAACCTAGCCAAACAACTTTTTCATTGCGGCTCATTAGTTTCTTTGCCGTTGCTAAGGCTGGAAATACATGCCCGCCAGTGCCACCAGCCATCACAAGGAATGTTTTATCACGCATGGATAAGCTCCTTGTCTTTGGTCTGTTCTGAGTCTGGCTCATCTTCAATCGCCATCAGGTCACGGTGAATTCTTAACAACACGCCTATACACATACAACTCACAATCAGGCTACTACCGCCATAACTTACCAATGGCAGCGTCAGGCCTTTAGTCGGTAGCAAGCCCATATTGACGCCTATGTTTATAAAAGACTGAACCGCGAATAAGATGCCAATGCCGTAGGCAAAATAGGCGCTGAATAATTGCTTTTTCTTTTCTGCCAAATAGCCTATGCGTAAGGATCTGTAGACCAAAACGACAAACAACGAAACAACAAGCAATGTACCAATCAAACCAAACTCTTCTGCCATAATGGCAAAAACGAAATCGGTATGAGCCTCGGGCAAGTAAAATTGCTTTTGAATACTGTTGCCTAAACCTACGCCCGACCAGTCCCCACGCCCAAATGCGATCAAAGACTGAATCACCTGATATCCACTACCATAGGGATCTGCCCAAGGATCGGTATAGCCCACTAAACGCTTTAATCTGTAGGGCTGCGAATAAATCAGTAAGGCCACAGATGCTAAACAGCCTAGAATCAGAATAATAAACTGCCCTAATCTCGCACCACTGAGGAAAATCATTCCCAGAAAGGCACAACCAATTACAACGGTAGAACCTAAGTCCGGCTCACTAAGCAGCAATAAGGCAACCAAAGCCAAGACC
Organism: Oleiphilus sp. HI0043; assembly: GCF_001634935.1. Lineage (NCBI taxonomy): Bacteria > Pseudomonadati > Pseudomonadota > Gammaproteobacteria > Oceanospirillales > Oleiphilaceae > Oleiphilus > Oleiphilus sp. HI0043. Next base: position 28,504 of record NZ_LWEY01000113.1, read on the forward strand.
AACATCGGCTTTGCAAAGCCCCACCATGTTGTACGCACCTCATCTAAACGTCTCACTAAATAGCCTGCGAGATAAGCCACCAACAAAAGCTTCGCCAATTCAGAAGGCTGAAAATTCAAGCTACCTAAACTAATCCAGCGTGTACTGCCATTAACTGTTTTACCAACGCCTGGGAGAATGACCACCAAAAGCATTAGTAAAGACAAACTCAGCGCAAGCCAGCCAGTCTTCTGCCACCACGAAGATGGCAACTGGTAAGTAAATACGCCGGCGATACAACCCAAGACAATGAAAATGCCGTGGCGAATCACATAGTGAAATGGGTTTCCATTTCTGGCATCCGCAATATCTACCGAAGCCGATGCAATCATAATCAAGCCAGTCAGCAGCAATAGAACACTAACGAACAACATGACATGATCTGTACGTGGCTCAATGCGAAGCGAGTCTTTGCTTTGCAGCAATCCAGGCATGCCAGCTCTAGCGATAGAAAGTGTCATAAGGCCAAAACCTCCTGCTCAAACATATCGCCTCGCTGCTCGTAACTTTTGAACATATCGAAACTTGCGCATGCTGGAGACAACAACACAGCGTCACCTTCTTCTGCCCGAGCCTTGGCTTGTTGAACTGCCTGCTCCAGGTTAGCAACACGAAGCGTTTCAACCTTATCTTTTAAAACAGCTTCTATTAACTCCGCATCCTGTCCAAATAGCAGCGCCAGTTTCCCAAACTTTTGCATAGGCTCGAGCAAGCCGGAAATATCAGCACCTTTACTATCGCCTCCGGCAATTAGCAGTACCTTTCCATCTAAATTCGCACCAATACTGCTAATGGCTGTTTGGGCTGCACCCGCATTCGTTCCTTTTGAGTCATTGATATAATCAACACCGTCTACAGACCTGATATGCTGACAACGGTGACGTAGCCCCTTATAACTTTTCAGAGCATTCGCCATCGCATCCATAGGCAAGCCAACAGATGTTCCTAATGCCAAAGCAGCTAGCGCGTTCGAAAGATTATGCTCGCCGCAGATCTTCAAATCTTTTACGGGCAAAATACTGTCAAAGCCCTTCACTAGATGACGCTGGCCATCAATGTCCATACAGGAAAACTTATTTAAGTCTGCTCTATTCAAGCCAAAGTGAAGCAGCTCCATTCCTTCAGCTTGTAAGGGCTGACTGAGCACCTCATCATCATTAACAATGACTTTTTTAGCGCCAAAAAATATACGTTGCTTAGCCTGTAAATATGCAATTTTGCTCTCATAGCGATCCATATGATCTTCAGAGAGATTTAGCATAACAACGCTTTCTGCACTTAAATGATCTGTCGTCTCTAGCTGAAAACTGGATAGTTCTAGAATATATAGCTCACTTGAGTTATCTAGTAACTCAAGTGCTGGGGTCCCTAGGTTTCCACCAACACCAACATTTAGCCCTGCCTGCTCTGCCATTTCACCCAGCAAAGTTGTGACGGTACTTTTACCATTAGAGCCGGTAATCGCAACAATCGGCGCCTTAGCGGCTTCAGCAAACAGGTCGATATCACCTCGAACTCGCACACCGCTTTTGATAGCGGCCTGGATTTCTGGTGTTGCCAGGGCAATTCCCGGGCTCAGAATGATTTCAGTTGCTGAGCACAAAAGCTCTTGGTCAAAGCCACCTGTTATACATTGAACATTCGGATAATCAGCATGCAAGCCTTCAAGCCCGGGCGGCTCTTCACGGCTATCCATGACACATAGCTGACAGCCTTGCGACGCTAAAAAGCGCACGCACGAAAGCCCGGTCTTACCAAGACCGACAATAACGACTTTCTTATCTGTCACAATTGTATTCACAGCTTGCCTTATCTAACTTTCAGGGTCGCAAGACCAATTAATACCAATACCACGGTGATTATCCAGAAACGTACGATTACACGAGGCTCTGGCCAACCTTTTAATTCAAAATGGTGATGCAAGGGAGCCATTCTAAATATTCTGCGCCCGGTCAATTTAAACGAAGCGACCTGCAGAATGACCGATACGGTTTCCATCACAAATACGCCCCCCATAATGAATAAAACAATTTCCTGCCTTACCATCACAGCGACAACACCCAAGGCGGCACCCAACGCTAAGGCGCCAACATCCCCCATAAATACTTGAGCGGGATAGGTGTTAAACCAAAGAAAGCCCAAACCGGCACCTAACAAGGCACCACAAAAAACGATTAACTCACCCGTACCTGGCAGATAAGGGATATGTAGATATTCCGCAAACACACTATTACCTGATACATACGCAAAAATACCTAAGGCACCCGCCACGAGAACCGTAGGCATAATCGCCAAGCCGTCAAGACCGTCCGTCAGGTTGACGGCATTACTTGTCCCAACGATGACGAAGTAACTTAAGACGATGAACATGGGCCCTAAATCAAAAACAAAATCCTTAAATACCGGTACAATTAACGCGGTCTCCTGAGGTAGATCTGCTGTAAAGTACAAAAGCAATGCCGCAGCACCACCACAAACTGACTGCCAAAAGTATTTTGCTTTCGCTGGTAAACCTTTAGAGTTCTTTTCAACCACTTTTCGATAGTCATCTACCCAACCAATCGCACCGAATGACAGTGTCACGAATAGTGTAATCCAGACATATTTGTTACCCAGATTTCCCCAGATCAAAGTACTAATCGCCACAGCAACAATGATTAGAGTACCGCCCATCGTTGGCGTACCCGCTTTGCTTAAGTGAGACTGAGGACCATCGTCCCTTACAGACTGACCAATTTGATAATGGCTCAACTTCTTGATCATCATCGGGCCAACCCATAAGGAAATCATCAGGGCAGTTAAAACCCCTAGGATTCCTCGCAAGGTTAAATACTGAAACACCGACAAGAACCCAAATGTTTCAGATAAAACGGATGACAACCAATACAGCATTAGTGAACTCTTCTCTTAATTAAATTTACAACTTCATCCATTGCTGCGCTTCTGGACCCTTTGATCATCACGATCTTATTTTTGTGCTGATCTTTCACTAGGTGCTCTGCAAGCAAGGCTTTGTCTTCAAAAACCAATGCATTCTCACCAATACTTTCACTCATCTGTTTTGCGTATTGCCCTATCAAGCAAAACTCTTCGATTCCTAATTCAAGCGCATAAGTCGCTACATCTATATGCGCGTCATGCGCATGCGCACCAAGTTCAGCCATTTCACCCAGCACGGCAATTCGATACCCCGCCTGCATAGACAAGACATTAAGGGCTGCTTTCATCGAAGCCGGATTTGCGTTGTAACTGTCGTCTAATAAAGTGATGTCATTAATGAAAGCTGTGTTCATACGCCCTTCTGTCGACTCAACCTTTGCCAAGCCTTTTGCTACACCTTCCAAGTCGCATCCAACAGCAATTGCAGCAGTCGCTGCTGCGAGAGCATTTTGGATTTGATGCAAACCTGGCACAGGCAAACCAACCCTTACGCTCTCTTCGTGATAATTCAATGTAAAGCAGCTTCCTTCGGCTTCACATTCAACATCACTTGCAAAGACATCCGCATTTTCACTTTCCTGTGAGAAAGACAAACTTTGCCTTCCTCCCAAGCGCTCTAACCAAGTCATATAGGCTGGGTCATCGAAGTTTATTATTCCAACGCCGTCAGCGCTTAAGGAGTCATAAATTTCTCCTTTGCCTTCGACGATCGCTTCGTAATCACCAAATACTTCAATGTGAGCGCTGCCAGCATTCAAAACCATTGCAACATCTGGTCGGGCCATATTGCTTAGATAGGCAATATCACCTTTCGCTCTCGCTCCCATTTCCACAACTGAAAACTGGTGTTCAGCATTTATGTCTAACAAAGTTAACGGCACACCCACTTCGTTATTGAAATTACCCTTCGTTGCCGCGGTCTTGCCGTATTCTGATAAAACAGCTTTCAACATATTCTTAGTACTGGTTTTGCCTGCTGACCCCGTCAAACCAACTAACTTTCCGCAAAACCTCTGTCGATTAAGTGAAGCAATTGAAGCAAGCGCTTTGTCAGTATCGTTAACTTGTAAATATGAAATCTGTTTGGCTGTCATCCCCTCATCTTCGATATACTGCGATACACTTGCTAAATCTTGTTCGCCAATAACACCTGCACAGCCCTTTCGCAGCGCATCAACAATAAATTCATGCCCATCAAATCTTTCGCCCTTTAAGGCCAAGTAAACATCACCTTCGTTAACGGTACGTGAATCAATAGATAGGCAAGTAAAGCCCGTATCATCACCCAATAAAGTACCCGGCAAAGCTTTAGCCAAAGAGGAGAAAGTCATGACATCAATCATTAATGACCTCCTCTAGCGCCTTAGGAAGAACAGCTGCTCCCGAAATCAATTCACGCACAGTTTCGATATCACTAAAGTAGTGGCGCTGACCTTTCACTTCTTGCCACGTTTCATGACCTTTACCCGCCACAAGAATGACATCATCTGCTACTGACTTTTCGAGCATTTTCTGTATTGCCATTCGTCGCTCGTGTATCACTTCCACCTTCGATGGCTGCGCAAAGCCCGCTAAAATATCTGCGATGATCGCTTCTGGTGATTCTCCTCGTGGATTGTCATCACTGAGGACAATGTCATCTGCAAGCGCTTCGGCAACTCTTGCCATCTCGGCGCGTTTTCCTTGATCACGGTCACCACCACAACCAAATATCACCCTTAGAGAGCCACTGCAAAGAGGCGCTAGCGTTTTAAGTACATTTTCCAAAGCATCAGGTGTATGTGCATAATCAACTACGACTGTAGGTTGATTCACAGACCGAAGCACTTCCATACGGCCATCAACCGCTTTAATCTTTTTAACTCGCGACTCAACGCTTTCGAGGTCGTTCATCGCCGTGGCAGCTGCAAGCACAGCTAACAAATTGCTTAAGTTAAATTCGCCCAGCAATGGGGAGTCGATCATTACCTGACCTACTGAAGCCTTGATCAATGCGTGTATACCCGATGACGAAAGCTCGTTCGTCAATACCGCAACATCAGCAGCTTTACTTGAAACCGCATAACTCGTAATGTTTGTGCCTGGCGTAACAGCGGCTTTAAAATCGCTGAACAGGTCATCATCTCGATTTAGTACTGCAAAGGCCAAGCTCGTGTTCTGAAATAGCTTCTGCTTGGCTTGCGCGTAGTCGGACATTGAACCATGGTAATCCAAGTGATCACGAGTCAAATTGGTGAACACTGCTCCATAAAACTGGACGCCATCTACCCGGTTCTGACATAAGCCGTGCGAAGATACTTCCATCACTACAAACTTTGCACCCGCGTCACGCATATTAGCCAAATGCCGATGCACCTCGATCACATCGGGTGTCGTGTAACCGGTCGCAACCAGAGCTTCCGTCTCCTCACCAAGCAAGCCATAACCCAAGGTTCCCATCACGCCACACTTATGCGGTCCTTGGGATATGTAAGAGGCAAGGTAGTTTGCTACTGAGGTCTTGCCGTTCGTACCGGTGACACCGATTACTTTAATTTCTTCACTTGGCCTAAAGAAGAAGCGAGCCGCTATCTCTCCCATACTCTGGCGAAGGCCCTGCAAGCAGATCTCTATCGCTGCTTTATCTTCATATATTCGGCAGTTAGTATTTCCATCGCGTAGTACTGCGTTTGCACCGCGTTCAATAGCTTCTGCAACGTACAGCTCAAGCTGAGCTTCATCACTAGCAATCGCAATGAACACATCACCTTTTTGAACTTTTCTACTATCGATCGAAATACCTGAAACTCGTGTATCCAGCGCTGCAGGCACATTACAAATACCTCGGAGCAAATCAACCAATGAGTGAGCATAGATATTTTGCATACTACCCTCTGCTCGCTAAAATTGATTTGCCAGAAGACAAGGCTGAACTTTCTTTATCGGGGCTGACATCAAGCAAGCGCATCGTGCCATTCACAACTCGTGAAAAAACTGGCGCCGCAACCTCACCACCATAATATTCCGCACCTTGCGGACCATCGATCACTACCACCATGGCGACTTCGGGTTTATCTATTGGCGCGACGCCGGCAAACAGCGCTTTGTACTGGCTCTCTTCATAACCCGAGCTTCCTACACTGTGAACAGTGCCCGTTTTGCCTCCGACTTCATACATTGGCAATTGCGCTCGCGTTCCTGTTCCACCCTTGGCAACAACAGCCTTCATAGCTTTTCTCAAGGAATCAGAAACATCCGAGCTCAAAATCTGCTCTCCTGGGTAATGCTCTTCACGATAAACAAGACCCAAAGGGTGCTTTACACCACCATTCCCTAATATCATATAAGCTTGGGCAAGTTGCAGTGCGGTAGCATTCAGACCGTAACCATAAGACATGGCTGCAACTTCAATTGGCTGCCAATGCGAAGAGTCTGGCAAAGAACCTATACTCTCTCCAGGAAAGCCAATTCCCGTTCCCTGCCCAAAACCAAGCCGGCTAAACATATCCCAAACGACATCACCACTAAGATCCAGCGCTATACGACTGGTTCCAACATTACTACTTTTGGCAATAATATTAAGGACACTTAGCTCACCGTAGTTTCTGTGATCTCGAATTGACTTACGCCCTAAACGCAAATAACCCGGAGATGTATCCAGGCGGGTATTCAGTGTGTATTTGTTTGTCTCTAATGCCGCGGCTATCGTTGCTAACTTCATCGTCGAGCCCGGTTCAAATACATCGGTGATCGCTCGATTCCTCAAATGCGCAACATTTATATTGCTACGATTATTTGGGTTATAGGAGGGCTGATTTGCCATCGCTAAAACATCGCCTGAGTGAATGTCGAGTACGACTATCGACCCGGCTTTCGCTTTATGAGTCTCGACGGCAGCCTTGAGTTCTCGATAAGCCAGATATTGAATCCTCATATCTAGACTCAAACGAATATCCTTTCCTGGGCTAGCTGTTTTTACAGCACCAAAATCTTTGATCACTCGCTGCTTTCTGTCTTTCAGGACTCTGCGCTTTCCCGGTTCGCCGCTTAGCCAGTCATCATAGGAGAGTTCAATCCCCTCCTGGCCGTGCTTATCAATATTAGTAAAACCGACAACATGAGCAGCCACTTCACCCGCTGGATAGTATCGCTTGTATTCTCGTTTGCTATAGATCCCATCTAAATTTAAAGCAAGCACTTTGCTTACTTCATGAGGCGCCATTTTTCGCTTAAGGTAGATGAAGTGCCTATTTTTGCTGCGCTCTAGCTTGTCGGCCAGTTTCTCATAGCTTTGTCCAAGCGCTTCAGCCAAGGCTTTAGCTTGGGCAACATTCAAGTTCAGATAACGAGGATCTGCATAAACCGTTTCAACCGGAGCGCTAACCGCCAAAGGCACACCATGGCGATCCATAATTACGCCACGATGAGCATCCAGCGTTTCAAAGCGAATAGTACGTGCATCACCCTGCTCTGCTAAAAATGCCTGCTCATAAACATGCAAGTCTATCGCACGATAAAAAAGTGCGAGACCACACAAAGCCAAAAAGCCCAGCAGAAACCAATACCGCCAGGCTAAATTGCTTTTAGAAATGTCTTTTGAGCGATTCACTAATCAGCACTCTTTTATTTATAGTTAGTAAATTAACTGGATTTTTTCAGTTTCTGGCACTTCCATACCCAAGCTTTCGCGCGCCACTGACTCAATTCTATTAGGCGAGCTCCATGCACTTTGTTCTAATAACAATTGCGCCCACTCGAGCTGAAGCTGATCATTTTTTTCTAGCAAAATTGCTTGCTCTGCAAATAGCTGCCGACTCAAGTGAGAAGAGTACACAACACCAATTGCTGACAAGACGATTATCAGTAACAACATGCCGGTCACCACAAAACCTTTAAAGGAAACCTGCCTTAACAAATGAAGCAAGCCATCTAGGGCCAAAGCCATTCGCTCCATCACCGTCATCTCTGAAGAGTTTTCCCGCACCGCCTCAACGCCGCGTTCACCGTGGCGAACTACCGACGTCAATCTAGACATTAACAACATAAGCCTATTCATCAGAAACTCTCTCCAACACTCGCATTACAGCGCTACGCGCCCGAACGTTATTTTCTATTTCTGCTTTACTCGGTTTAATCGCCTTTCCAACTAGCTTAAAGCCTCGAACAATATCTTTTTCAAAAACGGGCACCCCCGGCGGAGGCGCATCACCTTTTGCTTTTTCACGCATAAAGCGCTTAACAATACGATCTTCGAGTGAATGAAAGCTAATAACAACTAAACGGCCACCGACTGCTAAACTCTCACTTGCTTCGTCCAGCAATCGCTCTAAATCACTCAATTCATCATTAACTTTAATTCGAATAGCCTGAAACACCCTGGTCGCCGGGTGCTTATGTTTTTCCCAAGACGGGTTCGCGTCCTTCACTATTTTCGACAGTTTTGCAGTCGTATCAATTTCCTGACCCAGCAATGCCTCTTTGATACCTCTAGCTATTTTCCTAGCAAACTTTTCTTCGCCATAATCGAAAAATACCTGAACCATCTCTTTCTCATCGACCTCTTTGATCCACTGTGCGGCACTCACTCCGCGCGTGGTATCCATCCGCATATCTAGCGGACCATCATTCATAAAACTGAAGCCTCTCTCAGCATTATCAAGCTGCGGAGATGACACACCCAAATCCGCTAACACGCCCGAAACTTTCTCTTGCCCACAAACTCTCAAATGCTCACGAATATCTGCGAAGGAGCCGTGCACAATCGAAAATCGCTCTTCATCAACAAATCGACTCTGTGCCGCAGATATTGCTTCCAAATCTTTGTCAATAGCGATCAACGAGCCATCTTTATCCAAAGCTTCTAGTATTTTTGAGCTATGCCCACCACGACCAAAGGTTGCATCAACATAGGCACCTGAAGAATTCGTCACCAATAAGTCAACTGCTTCTTGTAATAGCACCGTCTCGTGCATATGTTGCTCACAACTCATACCAATGTGTCCAATTCAATCAACATATACATTACAGAGACAAATTCAGCATTTGCTCAGGAATATCATCATCCTGATCTGCTTCATCTAACCAATTAAACCAACTGTCTTCACTCCAAAGCTCAAACTTCTTTCCTTGACCCACCAACATCAACTTCTTCTCGAGATTTGCATACTCTCTAAGTGTTGGCGGCACAAGAATTCGCCCATTCCCATCCATTTCCAAAGGCGTCGCATAACCAATCAACAAACGCTGAGTGCGTCGCGCAATCTTGTTGAAACTTGGCAGGCTTTCAATTTGAGGCAATATCTCTTTCCATTGATCTTCTGGGTAGACGAGCAAGCAGCGCTCCTCAGTATGCGCAGTCACAACAATACGGCCATCACAAAAAGACGCCAACGATTCCCGAATCTTAGTCGGAATCGCCATGCGACCTTTAGCATCCATATTGATTGCGTGACTACCTAAAAACAAAATTACGCCTCGAAACCCACAAAAAACTGAAAAATACCCAAAATTAACCACTTTTTTCTACTTTTACCCACTATAGGAACTAGAACTCCACAAATCAAGCAAAATAGACGGGTAGCCAAAGGGAAAAATACTCAAAAAACACAATAACTTAGAGAGATATAGGCAAAATCGGAAGGCACAGAGAGACTCTTATCTTTTAACAACAAAAAGATAGCGTGAAAACTTAAGAAACCACTTTAAGAGTAAGATTTTTTTCTTATTAAAAGACAAGAAATGGGGATTTTTTTAACTAGGAAAAGTAAAGAGTTTGCCGATAAGCCGGGTTCTGTCGTGGACAATCATTCATCTAGACTAAACGTCACCATTTAGTTCAAGCAACCTACCCGAATTCAGCGCGAGCCACGCCAACGAATTCCTATTTGGTTTTGCTCCGAGAGGGGTTTACCATCGCCATGAACTGTTGCCAGTCATGCGGTGCGCTCTTACCGCACCTTTTCACCCTTACCGTTCCTAGCCAAGGCTAGAACTTAGGCGGTTCACTTTCTGCTGCACTTTCCGTAGGCTTTCGCCCCCCAGGGGTTACCTGGCACTCTGCTCTGTGGAGCCCGGACTTTCCTCTCCTCATGCTGAAAACTCAGCTAAGCAGCGATTGCCTGGCAAACTCAGGAATAACAGTATTACGGAAATACAGATAATTCAAGAAAAGAATAGATAAATATAACTAATCTCGAACCGTAGCAATGCGAACATTACTAATACTCGTTAGATCAGAGATATAGCCACTGCCGATTGACGCTTCCTGCCCCTCGCGATCCGGAGGAGCAATTGTGGCTGCAAAGTCTACCTGCCTCTCAACGATATAACGAATCGAGCCCAGGTTTTGCTCCAAGACAGTTACAGTTTGCTCTATACGACTTAACTCGTAGCTAGTATTGTCTTCTTGATCACTATCGGAATCGAAAACAATGCTATCAAACTCATCATCTCGAACAAGGAAAACAGCATCTTCAAAAGACGAAGGCGGAAGCTCATCCACATAACTCACATCAGCGGAGGTATCAGCTCCAACTAGAGAGTCTTGAATAGTGAGATTACTTGCCCACGACTCAACCTCTTGAGTCAAAGCAAACTCAAGCACGTCAGTCACCTCATCTGGGTTAGCATCCTCAATTGTGATATCGGTCTGAAAAGGCAGCACTTCATAATCGTCATCAACCGTCAAGCCCGCGGCTGTAGGACCAGCTATATTAACAATATCTTCAGCCGAGTTTGCTGACACAGCCGAAACCGTCCCCATCGCTCCTTCTGAAAGCAACTCAAAAGCATGCACAGGAAAAGCCGTCGCCAAGCCCAAAAATGATACTGGGAGAAAAATATTTCGGAACAGTCTATCCATTATGACTCTACATCCGTTAGATAATTATTTGCTTATATTTTGCACGATTAAGAATACCTTCGCAATCTACTAAGCACATCGAATCACATCATTCCTTCAAAATTGCAAACCGGTCGTCGGTTTTACAATCACTTCTCTTTCAAACTTAAAGCCAGGTTGTATATTTCCTTTTTACTTCCGCCCACAACATCCGCCACGACAGCACTTGCCTTTTTTGGCGGCAGCTCTAGAAGCAAACGCGCTAGAAGCTTGAGCTTTTGCTCATCACTCACACTCAGAGGCTCTTCCTGTGAACCTTCAAGCACCAACACAAACTCTCCTCTAGTTTGATCTTCGTCAGCCTTCATCCAAGCCAGAACTTCAGACACCTCACCGTACTTAATCGTCTCATATCGCTTGGTTAGTTCTCGAGCCACACAAAGTTTTCGCCCTGCCAACACGTCGGACATAGCCTCAAGCGTGACCAAAATCCGGTGAGGCGATTCATAAAATATAACTGTGCGCCGCTCAGCAAGATAAGATTGCAGCACCTCTTCTTTAGCCTTTTTCTTAGCAGGCAGAAAGCCTTCAAAGATAAACGTGTCACTTGCAACGCCGCTGGCGCATAAAGCAGCAATCAGTGCAGAAGCGCCTGGTATGGGCCTGACGAGAACCCCACTTTCTTTGGCTCTCAAAACTAATGTATACCCCGGATCAGAAATCAGCGGCGTACCGGCATCTGAAACGAGCGCCACCGACTGCCCCTCTTTGACCAAGCCAATGATATAAGCACTTTTCTCAGACTCATTGTGCTCGTGCAGGGATATCATTTTTGTAGCAATACCGTAGTGCTCCAAAAGCTTTCTTGTGTGCCGCGTATCCTCCGCAGCAACAACGTCAACAGCTTTCAAAACCTCAATTGCCCTCAAAGTAATATCTGACAAATTTCCTATTGGCGTCGCAACAATGTAAATGGCACTTTCCAAGAACACAACCTCACTATAAAATACGGAACATTCTACATTTAAGCATAGACCCCGCTATGAAAGCACTTCACTTTTCTATTATTGTCTGCCTGTCTGTCATTATATCTGCCTGTGGCACATCGCCTAAAGTAAACCAAAGCAAACTAACAAAGGTCGAATCTCCCGCTCCAAAACAACCGGAAGAGCTGATTTCACTAGCACTAAAGTCCACCTCCCCAAAACAACAATCCAAGCTATTTTTTCAAGCCGCACAATCTTATTGGGAAAATAACCTATACGCACAGAGCGATGCTGCACTAGGGTCAGTTCAAATAGAGCACCTCAATGAAGCTGACGCTCAAGACTATCTTTTAATGTCCTTAAAGTTAGCGACAAGCAATAAGAACAAAGCACGCATTGAGAAAATACTGCCGCTAATCCCGAACCTTGGTTTATCTGGCATGAATGTCGACCAGCAAATCGAGCTTTCGCACTTATTATCTCAAGCTTATGAAATCACAGATTTAACTATTGAAGCGGCGATCACCTTAATCGATCATCGCGGCCTAATTAATCCAGAGCATCACCAAGACACAGACGAGCAAATCTGGCACCTACTCCGCTCAACTGAAACAGCCGACCTAAGCCAATACATTTACACAGGCGACAACCCTGACGCATTAGCGTGGTTAGATCTAGCTCGAACAATCCAGCTAAATCAGATCAGCCTGGATGCCCAATATAATGCATTTCAGGCATGGAACGAGCTGTGGCCAAGCCATCCTGCCAGCCTGAATCCGCCTCACGAGCTAAGCATTCTAAAACAACTCCCAAACACTCGCCCCGATTCGATAACACTTGCCCTGCCCTTAAGCGGGCCACTTCAATTGGCTGGAAAAGCTATTCGTGACGGCTTCATGGCTCAACACTATGCCAGCAATAAACAAAACCCAAACCACGAACCACTACAAGTTCGTTTTTTCGACACAGCAACGCAAGACATTTTGTCACTGTACAATCAAGCACCTGAGACAGGCAGCCTAATTATCGGCCCTCTAGACAAAGCTTCTCTTAAAGCGCTGAACTCCTTAGATATTATTAGCACGCCAACTCTCGCCTTAAACTATCTTCCAGCGACTAACGCAGGTTCAGATAAGCTATACCAACTTGGTCTAGCACCTGAGACCGAGGCCAGACAACTTGCTACACGCCTACACGACAAATCACTGAAACGGGTCGGCATCATACTGCCAGAGAATAATCTTGGCTTTCGCATATACGATAGCTTTGTAGAAAGCTTCTCTTCATTAGACGGGGTCGTTATCGATAGCGTATTTTACAAAAATCAGAAATCTCTCGCTTCGAGCGTCGCCCGCCTCCTCGGCACTGAGGACAGCCAGAATCGAAAGCGAAAAATTCGAAAAATCACTAACACAGCGCTCGAGTTTTTACCCAGAAGAAGGCAAGATATCGACGCACTTGTCATGATTGCCAAACCCGAAATAGCACGTCAAATCAAACCTCTCTTTGCCTACCATTACGCTGCCGACCTGCCAGTATTCGCCAGCTCTCAAATTCATAACATATCTGACAACAACGACAACAGAGACCTGGACGGTATCGAGTTTATCGAAATGCCCTGGATGCTTAGCAGTACAATAGATATCAAAAGCCAGATAAATCATGCTATCCCCGAGTCAACAGAGCAATATAGCCGCTTTTATGCGCTAGGAGCCGACAGCTATAATATCGCCCCAAGACTACAGCTATTGCACGAAGTTCGAGGCAGCCAGATGCAAGGCCACACCGGCATGCTATCAATGGATGAGCAGGGCATTATTAATCGCCAATTAGAATGGGCAAAATTTAGAAAAGGAAAGGCAGTTACCATTAAGGAGTAAGGAAATGCTTAGCAAAGGACTTGCTTATGAGCAGATCGCCGAGAAATACCTTCGCACCCAAGGACTGAAAAGCATAACGAACAATTATCGGTCCAAGTTTGGTGAGATTGATTTAATTATGGGAGATAAGAATACCCTAGTCTTTATTGAAGTCAGATATCGAGCAAGAAATAACTATGGCATCGCAGCTGAAACCGTGACCCCACACAAGCAAAAGAAGATTATTAAGACTGCAAGCATATTCCTTTCTCACAAAAAGCTATGGAATATGCCATGCCGATTTGATGTTATATCTATCAGCCAGAAAGAGAACAGCTTATCCGAGCAAATTCATTGGCACAAAGCTGCATTCGATGCATCTTATTGAGCTCAGTTTATTACCTAAATCACCTAAAACGGTTAACTAGAAATGTCCGAACTATCACCACTATCAAACTACCTATGTGAAGCTGTTGATTCTGCCGCAGCAAACCTTGAAGCACTTAGTGAAAACCTGGAGCAAGCTTGCGACCTAATTACACAGACACTTCTGAGCGATAAAAAACTGATTATTTGCGGGAACGGTCTATCTGGACCAATCGCAAGCCTTTTAACAACCTGCTTAATGAACCAACAGGAATTCGAACGCCCAAGCCTTCCTGCGATCAATATTTCTATCGATTCCACAACTATTTCTGCTATTGCGAAGGACGGCAATTACAACCTTAGCTATGCCCAGCAAATTAGAGCCATTGGTTTCGAAGGAGACACCCTGATTGCACTATCTATCGATGGCAACTGCAGCAATATTGTTCAAGCAATTCAAACCGCGCACGAAAAGGACATCAAGGTAATCACACTTATCGGTCATAAAGATGGGAAAATTTCTGCGATAAAGCAGGGACAGGATGTTGAAATCCAGCTAAACACCAATTCGATAGCGCGAGCGATGGAAGCTCAACTTATGGCAGTTAATGCCATGTGCCACCAAATCGAAAATCAACTTTTTGGTGGCGCATTTTAGTTAAGAAAGCCTAGAACAGGCTTTCTCTTTATTTAACTATCTTTAGAGAAGGCTTATGAGGCAGGTGTTCTGCCGCTTTCTTCCCTTCATCTTGTGGGTCATTCGGACTCGGCGGCTCTGGTGCACCAGGCTCAGCCCCGAACACCATACCCTGTCCATTTTCTTTTGAGTAAATCGCCATAATAGCTACGATAGGAACGTAGACCTGCATCGGAACGCCACCAAAACGCGCTCGAAAACTAATAGCCTCTCCATCAATTAACAGCTCATTAACCGCACCAGGACTAATATTGAGTATAATTTGCCCATTCGTGACATAGTCTTCTGGGACACTTACACCCTGGATACCGGCATCAACGACGATATACGGCGTCATGTCGTTATCCAAAATCCAATCATTTAGTGCTCGAACCAGATATGGCCGACTTGGAGTCATTCCGCTCACCCCTTTACTCATTATTTAGCGACTTAGTGTCGCATTTCTTTTTCTAGTTCAGACAAGCTAGCTTGAAAGGACTCACGCTGAAATATACGATCCATATACTTCGAAATCGGTTTTGCCTGGACATCATCTAACTCAATTCCCATTACCGGTAAACGCCACAACAAGGCAGAAACACAGCAATCGACAATGGTAAACTCTTCACTCATGAAGTAAGGCATTTCTGAAAAAATCGGCGCTGTAGCAATCAGGCTTTCTTTCAATTCCTTACGATACTCATTCGCCTTCGCAGCATGCGGATCAGCAAGAATTGCATCAGCCAGACGACTCCAATCTTTACGGATTCGGTACATCATCAAGCGGCTTTGCGCTCGAGCAACCGGATATACTGGCAACAAAGGAGGGTGCGGAAAGCGCTCATCCAAGTACTCCATCATAATATCCGACTCATAAAGTACTAAGTCGCGGTCAACCAAAGTAGGCAAGTCATTGTATGGATTATGATCAGAAAGCTCAGCAGGCTTGTTATCTGGGTCAACGTTAACAACGTCAACTGCGACACCTTTTTCCGCTAAGACTATTCTTACCCGGTGACTGTAATGGCTCTCACCATCAGAAAAAAACGTCATGGACGAACGTTTGGTCACAACACCCATATACTTACCTCAACCTTTAAATCAGATTTACTGCACTGATAGCACAGTTTTAAATTTGGGCAGAATTATACACGATTTACAAGCCAGTCGTGAAAATTCTCTTGGATAGAAACAAAAAAAGCCCTCCATGCCTACACATGGACGGCTTTTATTCTTCTTTCTAGCTAACTAGTGAATATCTCTCCAATACTCTTTGTTCAAGAAGTATGCAAAAACAAACAAAAACGCTAGGAATATAAGAACATTTCGGCCAAGTGCCTCACTTTGAAGCCTAGAAGGCTCACCAACATATTCTAAAAAGTTAACCAGATCATAGATCGCTTCGTCATATTCAGCAGGACTCAAGCTTCCTTCTGTCGCATATTCAGAACAACCACTACTCTTAACAATATTTCCGCTTAATGGATCAACAACAGGCTCAACACCTAACTCTGGCGCGACAGCACAAACACCCTGCAAACCAGCTAGTACGTGCGGCATACCCACATCTTTGAAAATTACGTTATTCACACCATAAGGGCGCTTTGAATCGGCGTAAAATCCACGCAAGTAGTTATATATCCAATCAGGACCACGCAAACGAGCACTCAAAGTCAAATCAGGCGGAGCACTACCAAACCAAACCTTTGCCTGATCTTCAGCCATGGAAATTTCCATTAACTGGCCGATCTTGGTATCACCTACGAGAATATTTTCTTCAAAAATATCATGAGGAATTCCTAAATCATCAGCAGCACGCTCATAACGAGCGTACTTCATTGAGTGGCAAGCAAAACAGTAGTTCACAAATAAAGATAAACCATTCTGTAAAGACTCATTATCTGAAATGTCTGTTTTGATGTGATCCATAGGCGCTGCAGGTCCACCTGCAGCAAAAGCACCTAAAGAAATAACAGAACAGAAAACCGCAATTAATAAATGTTTCATTATCCTGTCACCCTCTCTGGAACTGGCTTGGTTTTTTCAATCTTTGTATACCAAGGCATTAATAAAAAGTAGGCAAAATACACAGCAGTCAAAATCTGCGCCCATAGCGTTCTTTCAGGCGTCGCAACAACAACACCTAAATAACCGAGTATAGAAAATGATACGACTAACAACGCTAGCGCAACTTTACTGATCCAGCCTTTATAACGAATAGACTTAACAGGGCTCTTGTCCAGCCAAGGCAAGACAAACAGAATTGCTATTGCAGCACCCATCACAACCACACCCAAGAATGCATCAGGTACAGCACGAAGCATTGCGTAGAATGGAGTAAAGTACCAAACAGGAGCAATATGATCAGGCGTTTTCAGCGGGTTTGCTGGTTCAAAGTTTGGCTTCTCGATAAAGTAACCACCCATCTCAGGGAAGAAGAAGACAACACCACAGAATACAAACAAGAAAACAACAATACCGACAATATCGTGCACACTATAGAAAGGATGGAAAGGAATACCGTCTTTTGGAATACCGTTTTCGTCTTTATTCTGCTTTATTTCGATACCATCTGGGTTATTCGAACCCACAGTATGTAAAGCTAATACATGCAGAACAACCAATGCCAAAATAACGATAGGCAATGCCACGACATGCAAAGCAAAGAAGCGGTTTAGCGTGATACCTGAAATCAGGTAATCACCACGAATCCACAAGGACAAATCCTCACCAATGTAAGGGATCGCGCCAAATAGGTTTACGATAACCTGAGCACCCCAGTAAGACATCTGGCCCCACGGTAACAAATAACCCATAAATGCTTCAGCCATCAAAGCTAAATAGATCGTCATACCGAAGATCCAGATAAGTTCTCTAGGCTTCTTATATGAACCATACATTAAGCCACGGAACATATGCAGATAAACCACAACAAAGAATGCTGAAGCGCCGGTGGAGTGCAAGTAACGCAGCAACCAGCCATATTCAACATCACGCATAATGTACTCAACCGATGCAAACGCACCTTCAGCACTTGGGTTGTAGCTCATAGTCAACCAAATACCAGTAAGAAGCTGGTTAACCAAAACAACCATTGAAAGCACACCAAAAATATACCAAACATTAAAGTTCTTTGGCGCGTAGTATTTACTCATGTGATTTTCGAATGCTTCAACAACAGGGAGGCGCTCGTCAATCCAGTTAATTAGCTTTTGCATTATGCCTGCTCCTCATCAACACCAATAACTACCGTTGCATCATCCAGGTACTTATAAGGAGGAATTTCCAAGTTCTTAGGTGCTGGAACCCCTTTATAGACTCGACCTGCCAAATCAAAACGAGAACCGTGACAAGGACAGAAAAAGCCACCTACCCAGTTAGCATCAAATTCTTGAGGCTTCACTTCTGGCACGAATTGTGGAGAACAACCTAGGTGAGTACAGATACCAACAATGACTGCATACTCAGGGCGCGAAGATCTAAACACCCCTTTAATATATTCAGGCTGCTGAGGTAACTCAGACTGAGGGTCTCGCAACTCATCAGACAGCTTTTCAATATTATCAAGCATCTCTTGAGTTCGACGAATAACCCAAACAGGTTTACCTCGCCACTCAACAGTCATTCTCTGACCTGGCTCCAACTTTCCAATGCTTGCTTTAACTGGCGCACCGGCAGCTTTTGCTTTTGCACTTGGATTCCAAGACGCAACAAACGGAACCGCTGCTCCAATTGCCCCTACCCCACCAACAACGGAGGTAGCACCGATTAAAAATCGGCGTCGGCCAGCATTAACGTCGCCATCACTCATATAGGCATCTCCCAATATTAACTACGTACCAATATTTACGTAGTAGTTTAGTTATGATGACCCAGCAACATCTACCCCAGTATAAGTAACTTATACCTGCGTAAATAACGCCCAATCACTTTATCTTATCGACACTAGACTAAAATTTTAGACCGCGCACTTCAAAACCCACAGATAGTAATTAAATTGACCTGCCGCTTCAACAACTTTCGCTACAATATCCCTAATAAAAATAAGGATTAACATAAAAAAAAACGCCTGCCAGCATAACCGACAAGCGTTTCTTGAATAAGGCGTATTAACGCTTTGAGAACTGAGGCTTCTTACGCGCTTTGCGTAGACCAACCTTCTTACGCTCTACTGCACGCGCATCACGAGTAACCCAACCTGCTTCACGCAGTGCTGGACGCAACGTTTCGTCATACTCCATTAGAGCACGAGCAATACCGTGACGAATCGCACCAGCTTGACCAGTTGTACCACCACCTTTTACAGTGATTTTTACATCAAGCTTATCGGCCATCTCTACCAACTCTAGAGGCTGACGAACAACCATCTGAGCAGTCTTACGACCAAAAAACTGATCTAGTGCACGGCCATTGATCTCAATATTACCGCCACCAGATTTTAGAAATACGCGCGCCGCAGAAGTTTTACGACGACCAGTTCCATAATTATATGTAGTTGACATAATCGCCTTCCGTTAAATATCTAAAACTTGCGGTTGTTGTGCAGTATGAGGATGAACATCACCAGCATACACTTTTAGCTTTCTGAACATTTCACGACCTAGAGGTCCGCGTGGCAACATGCCTTTAACCGCACCTTGAATAGCACGCTCAGGAGCTTTATCGATCAATTTTTCGAAAGAAATCGACTTAAGACCACCGATATAACCAGTATGTCTGTGATAAATCTTATCTTTAGCCTTGTTACCTGTTACTGCAACTTTCTCTGCATTAACAACAACAATGTAATCACCTGTATCAACATGAGGTGTGTATTCTGGCTTATGCTTGCCCCTTAAACGGCTCGCAATTTCACTTGATAAGCGACCAAGTGTTTTGCCTGTAGCATCTACTACATACCAGTCACGCTTTACGCTTTCTGGCTTTGCACTTAACGTTTTCATTTATTCCGCCTTTAGCTCCAATGAGCCTTTACAAAATCCAAGTTCGATGGCAATTTCGCCATTCGGATGTCACGAATTATCGCGGTTTCACATATTGAGACGGGGCTGTACTCGCAAAGCTACACCGATAATTTTAGGGCGCGCAGTATAATATAATTAAACACAATTAATCCAGAACTAATTTAGTTTTTCTTTCATTGCCCCGCATAAAAAATTTCTTCGGCATTATCTCTCAAGGCTGCAGCCAAGATTTCAGGGCTTTCAGAGCGAATATTACATAGCGCCGAAAAAACCTGACGAATATCCGAAGGACAACCAAACTCTCGCCTCAACCCGGAAACTCTCATATCCGGGCTATCCGTCTCCAACAACAAACTACCCAAAGGGGCTGTCGCAACAGCGGATCGGGTTCGCGTGGCACTTGGCCAAGTAATAACGCAACCTACACCGATGCTTATCCCTTTGGCGACATACTGATCGAGCAAGTCCTTGCCTCCGGAGAAGGCATGAATCACCCCCTTCCCTGGAAACTTCTTTAATGCGGACAGTATCTGGGAATGCGTTTTTCGAGCATGCATGATAACGGGCAAACCATGATCACTTGCAAGCGCCAACTGCGCCTCAAACAAGCTGTACTGCAGAGCCATATCTGCTGCCGTTACATCAAGCCCTATCTCGCCAACAGCAACCAGCCCCTCAGGCCGCTGGGATAAGCACGCATCAAGCCTGCTAATATCGCCTAAAGAATGCCTAGCTATAAAAAGAGGATGCAACCCTAAGGCATAACTTAGCTGAGGATGGCCAAGCGATAAGCCTTGCACCCCCTCCCATGATCCACGATCAATCGATGGGATAATCAACTTTGTTACACTTGCCCGGCGACAACTTTCAAGCAGGGCTTCTTGCCGCCCCTCAAACTCAACAAAATCTAAATGACAATGAGTATCGTAAAGCTCCGGACCTATCACCTCATTCTGCAATTAGTGCTCTCGCGTCTTTCTAAACTGCACTTCAGGGTAGCGCTCTTCAGATAACTGTAAATTCACCATCGTTGGCGCGATATAACTCAAGTTATCCCCCCCATCCAAAGCTAAATTATCAAAGCATTTCTTTCTAAACGCCTCTAGTTTGACCGGGTCATCACACGACACCCAGCGCGCCGTCGCAACGCTGATCGGCTCATACATAGCATCGACCTTATATTCAGCCTTTAATCGATGCACTACGACATCGAACTGAAGCACCCCGACGGCACCAACTATCAAGTCATTTGACTTCAGCGGACGAAACACCTGAACAGCGCCTTCTTCAGACAATTGAATCAAGCCTTTGTTAAGCTGCTTCATCTTCAGAGGATCTTTCAAACGAATTCGTCTAAAAAGCTCAGGCGCAAAGTTTGGAATGCCCGCAAACTTAAGCTGCTCACCCTCAGTAAAGGTATCACCTATCTGAATCGTCCCGTGATTATGCAAACCAATAATATCGCCTGCATAAGCCTCATCTGCATGTTCTCGGTCACCTGCCATAAAGGTCACCGCATCTGAAACACGCACATCTTTACCTGTGCGAACATGCTTTAACTTCATTCCTTTCTTATACTTTCCCGAACAAATGCGCATAAATGCGATTCTGTCTCGATGCATTGGGTCCATATTTGCCTGAATTTTAAAAACGAAGCCTGTGAACTTTTCTTCTTCGGCCTCAACCTGGCGCACATTCGTCGCTCGTGATTGCGGCGCAGGCGCCCACTCAGTTAAGCCTTCAAGCATATGGTCTACACCAAAATTACCCAGAGCGGTACCGAAGTACACCGGCGTCAGTTCGCCTGCTAAAAATAGCTCATGATCAAACTCGTGCGATGCACCTTTAACTAATTCAATTTCATCTCTAAGTTCTTCTGCATAATGCCCAATCGCCTCTTCCAGCTCTGGATTATCGAGACCTTTTATTACTCTTGAATCCTGAATCTGATGACCTTGCCCCGTCTGATAAAGGACTGTCTCATCCTTATATAAGTGATAAACACCTTTAAACTCTTTACCCATGCCAATAGGCCAGGTGATTGGTGCACACGCAATCTTTAGAACGTCTTCCACTTCGTCCATTAACTCTATCGGATCTCTAATATCCCTATCGAGCTTATTCATAAAGGTTACAATAGGCGTGTCACGAAGACGCGTAACCTCCATTAATTTGATTGTACGTTCCTCTACACCTTTGGCTGAATCAATCACCATCAAACTAGAGTCAACCGCAGTTAAGGTTCGATAAGTATCTTCCGAGAAATCTTCGTGCCCCGGCGTATCAAGCAAATTAACCAGACATTTATTAAATGGAAACTGCATCACCGAGGTCGTTACCGAGATACCACGCTCCTTTTCCATTTCCATCCAATCAGACTTTGCATGCTGACCGCTTTTCTTCCCTTTCACGGTACCGGCTTTTTGAATCGCCGCGCCAAATAACAGGACTTTTTCAGTAATGGTGGTCTTACCCGCATCAGGGTGAGAAATAATCGCAAAGGTTCTACGCGTGGAGATTTCATCTGTTATTTGTGACATTAAGAATACTTACCTTAAGATTTCGGCATGCCAGTCCGAAAACCAGCCTTAATAAAAATTTCTGTGATTATAAACGTCTGAGTATTTTTTCGCAGCAAGAGAAAAATTTAGACTTGAAGGTCGACCGATAACTCTAGTGTCATTAATACGGCATTTTCTTTTCCTTGAGCAGCAGGATAATAATTTGGTCTCACACCAACCTCATTAAATCCTTCAGAGAAATATAAGTCGATTGCCTGGCGATTCGACTCTCTGACCTCAAGAAAAAATACATTTGCTTGCTTCTGTATCGCTTTAGATACCGTGTATTGAAGAAGCTTTCGACCAAAGCCTTTTCTCGCATATGCAGGATCAATGCATATATTCAGCAAGTGCGCTTCATCCAATACATATGAAACAAAAGCATAACCAATAAGCACCCCTGCCCGCTCTACGCCAAAACAGTCATCTTTGCCTAGAGAGGTCTCGAGCATTTTTTGACTCCAGGGTAAAGGGTAGGCTCGTCTTTCAATATTTAAGACCGCGTCTAAATCTGCTTTACATAAGTCTCGAAAGGAAATTGAAGTCAACTTACTCACCAAAGTAAGCACACAATTCTACCCAGGTGTCTGACTTGCGCTGCGGGAAACGAAGCATGTCGGCCAGGGAATGACTAAAAACGTTAAAGCTAAGAGCGGGTCTGGATGAAACTAGCTCGGCGTAGAATTTCTTCAGCTGCGGATACGCCGCCCCAAAATACAGAACACTCTTTACATCTTCAGCACAATGGGAGTTGATCCAACTTGCCAGCAGAACAGGTAAATCCCCCCCTTGCTTACTTTGCAAGTTAAGAGAGCGGAACACCGGCCAACTGAACAGCTGTTGGAATTCTGGCTTATCATGCAGGTCATGCATGCCTGCTTTTGATTTAATTATATTTTTTAGCAGAGTCAGCTCTACTGGATGACTTGCCGGTTCCAAAGACTCAGAAATTATCAAACCATGACTGGTTCTATATAGAACCAGAGAAAAACTATCTAAGGCGCGATCACCAGATAATGAAGGCAAAGCACTAATATCAACACCTTCAGAATCTGACTGCTGTCTTCCTACAGGTGCTCGCGACTCAAGACTCTCTTGAACCGGTTCCTCAGCACCGTTAGGACGAAGCCCACCCGCTTTAAGAATATCCATGGCAGAGTGAGCTCTCTCTACTGCAGCCAAACTCTCAGTAACATTGCGCTCTGGCGCAACTGAATCCTGCGGAGCATGCTTTAACTCTGACTCACCAAAATCTGTTATCGCGGGCTGAAAGAGGACCGTTTCAGGCGTCAGCGCAGCTCCGGAAAGCTTTGTTCGGGCATACCACTGGTGAACCCCCATCGCACAGAGGTGCGACTGCCTATCGGATAGCGCCAACATACTACTTATACATCGCCTTGCGGGTGCTGCCGTGGATCGTGACGTTCAAGTAAATTAAGCGCATGCAAATAAGCCTTTGTAGAAGCAATGACAATATCGGTATCTGCACCTAAACCATTTACAATACGCCCGTCTTTCTCTAGCCGAACCGTTACCTCCCCTTGAGAGTCGGTTCCACTTGTGATGCTATTTACAGAATATAATTGCTGCGCAGCACCCGAGTTAACTATCTTCTCGATTGCCTTATAGGTTGCATCAACCGGGCCACTACCGTCTGACTCAGCAGACTTTTCCTCTCCATCGACGAGCAAAGTAACCTTTGAGACAGGCACAACACCTGTCTCGGAACACACTGACAAACAAACCAAGGAATAGAGATCGACCTGATCTAGAGATTTAGTCGAACTTACCAATGCATGCAGATCCTCATCAAATATCTCGTGTTTTTTATCTGCCAATTCTTTAAATGCTGCAAACGCCTGATTTAACTCAGTCTCAGACTCCAATGAAATTCCAAGCTCTTCTATTCTGGAACGAAATGCATTTCTGCCAGAGTGTTTACCTAGAACCAGACTATTAGTATGCCAGCCAACATCTTGAGCCTTCATAATTTCGTAAGTTTCTCGATGCTTCAATATACCATCCTGGTGAATGCCAGACTCATGCGCAAACGCATTTGCACCAACAATTGCTTTATTTGGCTGAACCGGGAAGCCGGTAATCGTCGACACTAACCGCGAGCAAGGCACGATCTGTGTAGAGTCGATATTTGTCGATAGGTCAAACAAGTCAGATCGTGTACGAACTGCCATTACAACCTCTTCCAAAGAAGCATTTCCGGCTCGCTCACCCAATCCGTTAATAGTACATTCAATCTGGCGTGCACCATTGGTTACCGCAGACAAAGAGTTTGCAACAGCTAAGCCGAGATCATTGTGACAATGAACCGAGAAAATAGCTTTGTCTGAATTTGGAATTCGCTCGATAAGGTTTTTTATGGTTTCACCAAACTGCTCGGGAATCGCATAGCCCACCGTATCCGGGATATTTATTGTGGAAGCACCAGCATTAATCGCTTGCTCTATAATACGACAAAGAAAATCCAACTCTGAACGACCAGCATCTTCACATGAAAACTCGACATCATCTGTATAGCTTCGCGCTCTTTTTACTGCTCGCACAGCTTGCTCGACAACTGCATCTGGCTCCATTTGAAGCTTATACTTCATATGGATCGGGGAGGTTGCTATAAAGGTGTGAATACGCGACGCATTTGCTCCTCTTAAAGCTTCAGCAGCACGATCGATATCCTTATCCAATGCCCTGGATAGAGAACATATTCGAGAATCTACTATTGTATCAGCGATAGATTTAACCGACTCAAAGTCGCCCGGACTTGCAATCGCAAACCCCGCTTCAATAACATCAACACGCATCTTCTCAAGTGCACGAGCAATTCTCAATTTCTCTGCCTTGGTCATCGATGCACCGGGGCTTTGCTCGCCATCTCGTAGGGTCGTATCAAAGATAACAAGCTTATTTTTATCGGACATTCGCCGTGCTCCTAAATCAATATCCTAAAGAGTTTATCTAAGCTAATACAATACATTGCAGCTTATTAAATCAAACCGCTAACTATAGCGACAAGACCTAAGTTAAACAATGCTCAGTCAGTAAGAATTCACGTTATTTCGATATCTCTACAGAGTAGCGAGCCTATAGAGTGTCTAGAGTAAACAACCTAGTAAACTATCATATGCTCGATATTGCGAATTGGTCTATCAAATAAAGCAAAGACCATTGAACTTCTCGCGATTATAGACGAAAATTCGCGCTTCGCTTTGAACTTGTAATTTTAATTGGGGATACGTCAAGATGACGGCACAGAAAATACTATTTACCGCAGTAATTTTTCTTTTTAGTACGCTAGCGTCAGCGCTAGAAAAGAAAACAATTTGTACATGGGATCCAGTAGGGAAGAACGGCCCAGTAATGACTTTCTATTCAGATTTAAAGCCAAAAGCTATCGCATGGGGTTTAGATCTTGAGTTTATCGCTTATACCGATGAAAAAGTTGCTGCTAACGACTTCAAAGCTGGTGTATGTGACGGCGCTCACTTGAGTGCAATCCTATCACGTCAATTTGTTCCTTTCGCAGGGACACTTGATGCAATTGGCGGTATCACTTCCGACTCTGGTCTTGGTAAAATTCTTGCTACTCTTGCAAGCCCTAAGGCTGGCAAAATCATGACAAACGGTCAATATGAAGCAGTTGCTGCATGGCCTGTTGGCTCTATGTTCGCGTTCGTAAACGATAAGAACATCAATACAGTTGCAGACTTCAGCGGCAAGAAGATTTCAGTTCTTAATGAAGACCCACAGACTCACAAGCTTGCTAACATGGCCGGCGCATCACCTGTAGGCACTTCTTTGGCAACGTTCTCTGGCCAGTTCAACAACGGCAACATTGATATCCTTTTCATGCCAGCACTAGCTTACAACACTTTTGAGCTATACCACGGCCTTGGCGACAAAGGTGGCATTCTTGACTACCGTCTATATTACGGCATGCTTCAAACAATCACCAAGAAAGACAACTTCCCAGCAGACTTTGGTAACAAAATGCGTAAATACGTTGTTGGCCGCTTGAAAGCTATCAATAAACTAGTTGCTGATGCCGAAAAAGAAATACCAGCTAAGTACTGGATCAAAACTAACGAAGAGACTAAAAAAGAGCTAGTTAAGTTTAGCCGTGACATTCGTCTAGCACTTAAAGCTGAAGGTAAAATGGACCCTAAAGCGCTCAAGCTGCTTTGGAAAATCCGTTGTGCTGAAAACCCATCTGCAAGTGAGTGTGCAACTCCTGAATAGGCTAATAGCTTAGCAGATTATAAAAAGGCTCCTTTTAAGGGGCCTTTTTTATTATCAGTGCTTCTCTTTAGGTCTACAATAGCACCATTAGAGGAGCAAACTTATGTCTGACATTCAATATGGCACTAATGAGCCAGTAATATTCACTATGCTAATGACACCTGAAATGGCTAACTTTTCAGGTAACGTACACGGCGGCGCACTATTAAAGCTACTAGACCGGGTCGCTTATACCTGCGCATCACGCTATAGCGGCCATTACGCCGTCACCCTTTCTGTAGACCAAGTTAACTTTCGCCAACCGATTAAAATTGGCGAACTCGTCACCTTTTTATCTTCTGTAAACTACGTCGGACGCACGTCAATGGAAGTAGGCGTCAAAGTCGTTGCTGAAGATATTCACTCTCACGAGAAGCGCCATACCAACAGCTGCTATTTTACTATGGTAGCAATGGGTGAGGATGGAAAGCCCACAGAAGTTCCGCCACTCGACTTTAAAGCAGATAAGCAAAAACAGCGCTATATTGCAGCAAAAGTAAGAAGGGAGCTTCGTAAAGAACATGATCTGCGGCTGAAAGAGATTCACGATAAGTGGATCAGTAATACGGAACATATGACTGAAGAGCAGATCAACGTAGAGTTCGAGAAATACCGGCAAAGCTAAATACCATGCCGGTATAAAAACTCTGTTTTACGCGTGTTGCTTACAACAGCCAGCGTGAACACCTACATAATAAGCAGCGGCACCTGATTTACTTACTAACACGGTCAGATAGTAGCAAGTTTAATTCAGAGCTATAACTATTAACAAAAAACCCTTGAAGACGTATATCTCCAAGGTTTTTTCATATTTTTTCTAAATTTGCCTTTTCACCAGACAATAAAAAACCCCAGTAGGACGACCTACTGGGGTTTCTAATAGAAGCCTGACGATGACCTACTCTCACATGGGACCTCCCACACTACCATCGGCGATGCTTCGTTTCACTTCTGAGTTCGGGATGGGATCAGGTGGTTCCAAAGCTCTATGGTCGTCAGGCAAAACTTCGGTTGCTGATACTTCATCAACAACACTTAATTCTGCGTCTTTAACAATAGCAAGTAATAGCTAATTTAATC